>NZ_QSNX01000012.1:0-191605 GCF_009498575.1 Rahnella sp. RcJ3 | reverse complement strand
CATATCGTCGATGCGCAAAACGCGCCGCGCGGCGAAGGTTTCGAGCTGCGCACCGACGAACACGGCGTCCTGCGCGGTGGTAAGGGCGTCTTTCTCAGTGCGGACGCCCAGCCAAACGCGCAGGGTCAGGTGCTGGATAACAGCGCGGCGATGACCGAAATCGAATACCTGCAGGGTCAGGTGAAAGCCCTCAGCCTGGCCGCCGCCGAAGCCAGCGCGCTGGAGGCCGATATCGCGGCGCAAATCGCCATGTTCAGCGAACGGCTGAAGCCGATAAATCAGGTGGTGCTGGCCAGCGCGCCACAAGGCATGGCGCTGACCAGCGGCGAGCATCTGCAACTGGCGGCGACCCAAAACATGATACTGAACGCCGGTAACAATGCGGATATCGGGGTGATTAAGAACCTGACCGTCAACACTGGTGAGGAAATGGGCATCTTTGCCCTGAAGGGTGAAATGAGCCTGAAGGCCAGCGAGGGCAAGGTCGACGTTCAGGCGCAGAACAACCGGCTGGCGCTTGCGGCGGGCAAAAAAGTGAGCCTCACGGCGGTGGACGGCGACATCCTGTTCAGCGCGAAAAAGCGCATCACGCTGATAGGCGGCGGCAGTTATCTCATCCTGCAGGACGGCAAAATTGAGTACGGCACGGCCGGTGAATATTTCAGGAAAACGCCGCACACGGTGCTGACGGTGGCGAACCCGGTGCGACTGAAAATGCCCGATATGAGACAGGGCTTTACCTATTCGGCGCTCTATCAGCTGGTGGATAAGGAAGGCGATCCGCTGGTCAACGTCCCCTATCGCCTGCAAAGTGCGCAGCGTAAAAAGCTGACGGGCTATACCGACCGGGAAGGGAAAACGATGCCGTTTTACTCTTCAAAACAGGAAGAGGTAGAACTGCACGTCGTGACGCAAAAACCTCAACAAACCGAAACACTCTACTACATCGGTCAGGTTGATCCGCTGGAAATGGAAACTGAACTCAGGGAGGAAGCACAGTGAATATACCCCAGGCACCTGAAACCCCGTCCGGTGGTAACGCACCTTATGAATGCACAACAACCACGGTGGATATGCAGGAGAAACAGGCACGTTTACCCAATGAACAAAGCCGCCAGTATCTGCATCTGAAAGTCGAATACGCCATGCGTTTTCCCCGGCTGACCGCCGCGACCCGCCATAATGGCCGCCTGTATAACATCAGCCTGAAACAACTGATGATGAGCGGCCTTATCCGCGTGGATGAGATTGCCCGCAACTACCACTGGTATTACAAAGCGGAAGTCCCGTTTGATATCCGCACCACGCCACCCAGACCTTATCTGAGTAGTACATTGCTGAAAGCGGAGAAGGAAACAAGGCGTCATACTCTCAACCCGTTCCCTGAAGCAGGTAAGGGCATTTACCGCCGCCCGGATATCATTATTGTCAAAAATAAACAGGACCGCTGGCCGGGGCTGGCGGGACCGGACAGTGAAGGCATTATGCATGCGGATAATCTGGAGCGGTTGGTGGAAGTGAAGTTCCCTGAGGATAAATTTGGGAGCGGACAGTATGAAGACTATATGTTGATAGTTGGCATGGACAGGGAGCGATTTACAATTTTAGAAATTCACGATTGTCGCCCCGATGAAGGTAAACAAGCCGACCACGTCTTTAATGTGGCAGGTAAAGCCGCCAGCAAATACTGGCCCATGTTCTTTTATCCCCCCATTTTCCTGCCCCGCCCGCCGGGTGCGCCGCAGCCTGCACGCATTGAACCCTGGACACATGCGGCGGAAGGTATGGTGGCTGACCTGAGTGAAGGCATGATGGACGGCATTGCCGAAGGATGGGACGCGTTATCGGCGGAGGTGCAGGCGATGTTCAGATACACCGGCGGCTGGCTGAATGACAGCGGCACATGGCTTCACATCCGGGCGGAGGGCACCTGGCAGTGGGTAAGTAAAACAGGTAAAAAGCTCTCCTTCTGGACGGATGAACAACTCAGAGCCGCCTGGGCGGGCATTCAAAAAGCCACTGACCTGACGCTGGAAACCCTGAAACAAATTGACTGGGTACAGGTGCTGACCAGCGTTGCTAAAACGGTGGGGGTGATTTTGGTTGCCATCGGCATCGGTGCGGTGGTGGTAACGCTAGGCATACCGGAAGCCCTGGTAGCGGCATTTTTACTGATTATCAGGCTGACCATTATGGCATGGGAATCGCTGGTCTCCGTACTGGCCGTGGGTGCCGGCACAGCAGCGGTCGCAGCACAATAATAAGGAAACTAAAATGGACTTAAATTATATCGAACGCTGGCTGGCAGATGCCACCGTCAATTATCAGGATGGACGCCCGGCGGTGGGACTGGGATTGATCATTACGGTATTTTTTCGCAATGGGCATACACCTGAAGTGCGTCAAAAAATGGTCGGATGTGTAGATCGTTTTTATAATGAGTTTGGCGTTTTTTTGAAGAAACAAATGAATGGCCGCTGGGTTGGAATAACTGAAAAAAACTATGTCAAAAAGAGACAGGAGATTATTGACTCTTCACCAGAGGAAATTTTTGACTGGTATCTGACATGTTCCACGGAAGATTACCTCGCTCCTGACTACGCGATATCAATTATGGGTAAGCGTATTTTTCATAATGACAATAATCGTTCTGTTATCAAACTAACCTTTCCTTTGAGTCTTTTGAAAGAAGAGGATGGTTCACTGCGCTATCAAGACTGGCTGCTCTGGCTTTGTAACGAATTCGAGGTTGAAAGCGGTTATGCAGGAATATCTTTCTCCCTTCCTCGCGAGTTTCATCGCATGTTCCCTTATGAGTATTCCCTGGCACAACGATTCTCCGGTGTCATGGTAGATTCGATTGGTATGCTTGAAGGCGGAGATGCAGTTGAAGGTATTAAAGGAGCTTGCTGGTACACGATCCTGGGGAATCAATGGGTTGACAAGCTGGGAGGGAGACCCTTTGTTAACAGAATGGTAGCAGACACCCCTGAAATCGCTATCTTGTCCTACAATCAGGGGCTGATTTTACAAGCCGGTCAACAGCCTCCGGGACTCGGAGAAATTAATGACGAAGGCTTACCTTCACTTTTAGTCAAGGTGAATCAAATTATCCGCCCGATACGTCAGGATGGTCATAACAGTCTGCACTTTTATTCAATGGAGGATAACCATCAGTTTAATAAAGAATCCTCCATGAAATGGTATGCCCGCTTTGACGCAGCCAGCGATAAATTACCCATCCCTGAATTATTGCCGGACGAAGATGCTGAACCTGCGCGTATCACAGCTTACAGCGGCGAAACCAGCCCGCACACCGGCCGCTGGGGTACCTTTATCGACGGCAGTTTGCGTTATGTTCATGTGAAACACGGACAAACCCTGCCGGAATATGAAGATAAAGAAGGCAAGTTTCATCGTACGCTATGGTCACTGCTGGAGCGGGATGATAAGGGCAGCGTTTTTATAAACAGCTGAATGACTTTTGGGCGAGTAACCGGTTTTGATTTAAACCGGTTACTGTTTTTCATAAGGAAGTGACGGATTAATTCAAAGGAAAAGAATAATGGGAATTTTACATCCGCAGGAATGTTATTTTTTAGAAAAATTTATCTCAGCAGAACATTATGGCGAAACCCGTGATGCCATCATTGCCTATATCGATGCCCATGAAGAAGCCCTGGCAAGATATAAACGGGAGATGCCTCTCAATGCCCGCAAACTCCCTCAATGGCAACAAGCCGATGTGGTATGGGAAACACGTGTTATGCCTAATCTCAGGCCATTGAAAGATCGTTATATTAGGACTTATATTCTGCGAACTCATGGTGATATTAAGGCATTCGATATCGGTCATGCTATGAGCAATATTAATAGAGGTATTTCTGAGTTTTGGGATGGTTGGATGAGTAGTGATGAAGGAGAGAAAATTTCTGAACTAGGATATTTAGCTTCGGAGCTTGATGATCGATTATCATCAACCCTTGATGCAATATGGAGTGAAGGCCATTTGACTTATATTGGTCGAGGTGTTTACGCATTAGATGAAGTACCGCCCAGAATACCAAGGTATAAACTTGACCCATCTGTTCGTATTGAAATAAATGAAAATCCTGTAGAAACTGGAATATATTTACCTGATATTAATTTCGCCAGTGCGCGGTTTATTCCCGCAGATTTTGGTGAGCCTCCTGAAGCGTGGCAGGGAATAACACGTACAGATAAGACTGCGTTTGATACAGGAAAGCCATTGTTCCACTGGAAAGAATCTAAATGGGCAAAAACCGGCTGGACCCTTATCCGCCGGGTTGAAGGCGAATTTATCAACGTTCCGCCGGACGGATTTTTCCCGAAAGGATTACCGGAAGAATTATACGGCTGGTCGGATAAATAATTGTTAACTGAACATCCGATTTTGATCCGGGAATTATGACTTGTGACAAACACCACAGTCATAATCCCGGTACATTTTCGTCAAATATCCGCCTTTACTTTATCGCTTTTCACCATGCTATTTTTCAGCTTGCCGACAAGCTCACGGCGAAAATCACCGAGTTTAGGTTTATCGCCTTCCAGCCACGGCAGCGGGCGGCAGAGTTCCATGGTTTTGATGCCCAGACGCGCAGTCAGCAAGCCGGCACCGATACCTTGTGCCGCACGGGCTGAAAGACGCGCCGCCAGATCCTGCGACATCCAGTCCATGCCCACTTCACGCACCAGTTCGGATGCACCGGCGAATGCCATATTCAGCAGCACCAGACGGAACAAACGAATACGGCTGTAATAGCCAAGTTCGATGCCGTACAGCACCGCGATACGGTTAACCAGCCGCAGGTTGCGCCAGGCGATGAAGGCCATATCCACCAGCGCCAGCGGGCTGACAGCGATCATCAGCGCAGATTCGGCTGCTGAATGACTGATTTCACGCCGTGCCTGCGCATCGAGAACCGGCTGAACCAGACGGGCATACAGTTCAACCACTTCCCGGTCATTCTGGGTTTCATGCAGTGAGGCCTGCCAGCGTTGCAGCGCCGGATGGCTGTTATCCAGCCCGGCCTGCGCCGCCAGTTTTTCGCAGAATACACGTCCCTGCCCTAATCCATGACTGTGCATTAATTCGCGTGCCGTATCGCGCTCGTCGGCGCGCTGACGCAGGCGGTACAAGCGTCGCCATTCGGTCGCAACGGAACCGACACCGGCGACAATAATCAGCCCGCCTGCGGTGCAGGCACCAAGCGCCACCCAGTCCTGCTGGATCCACGCTTCGTGTACCCATTGCACGCCCTGTGCTACCACGCTGATGCCCAGCACCGCCACGCCGAGGCGCACAATTTTGCCCCACAAACTGCGACGCGGTTTCAGCGCACGGTTGAGCACTGCTTCGGCCTCGCCCTCTTCCTGCTGTTCGTCTGCTTCGGTGGATACCGCAATAAAGCGCTCTGAAATTTGTTCGTCAAACGCCAGCGCCGGTTTGATCACCGGTTCAGCAGGGGCTTTTAATTCCGTTTCAAAATCGATACGCGGTTTGATGGGTTCGCTCATCGCATTTTATCTCCCAGTAAAAACTCCATCACCGCGTCCAGACGGATGTGCGGCAACGGTGTATCCACGCTCATTTCACGCGGACGAAACTCGTCAAAGTGGAACCCCTGTTTTTGCCAGAACGCATGACCCGGCAGACGTGCAGGCACTTCGCCAGGGAACACGGTCAGCGGCGCGCCATCCTGTAACCGGTGACCTTTCAGCGCGGGCAAACTTTGCCCCTGATATTCCACCATGCCGGTTTCCGTCGCCTGCACCGACGCCAGACCGGCGCAATCCATACTGATGCCTTCGAAAGCGGCGTTCTGCCAGGCTTCCTGCACCAGTTGCTGCAACAGCGACACCAGGCTGGCGTGCTGATCGCCGGTAATGTGATCGGCTTTAGTGGCGGCGAACATCAGTTTGTCGATGCACGGATTAAACAGACGGCGGAACAGTGTGCGCTTGCCATAGTGAAAGCTTTGCATCAGCTGCGTCAGTGCCAGGCGCATATCGTTAAATGCCTGCGGTCCGCTGTTGAGCGGCTGCAGACAATCGACCAGCACAATCTGGCGGTCAAATTTCACAAAGTGATCTTTGTAAAAACCTTTCACGATGTGCTGGCAGTAATAGTCGAAACGCGCACGCAGCATACCCAGATTGCTGTTTTTATCCGCCTGCGCCAGTTGCGCATCGGAATAGCGTTTCAGCTCCGGCCACGGGAAAAATTGCAGCGCAGGCGCACCGGCCATATCTCCCGGCAGAACAAAACGCCCCGGCTGGATAAAGTGCAAACCTTCGGTTTTGCAGCGCACCAGATAATCGGTGTAGGCCTGCGCAATCGCGCCCAGCAGATTTTCATCCGCCGGGGCCAGCGGATCACATTGTTCACACAGCGTCAGCCACGGCTTCGCCCATTCTGCACGATCGCCCTGCAACAGCCCCGCCATCTGGCGCGACCAGTCGAGATAGTTTTGCTCCAGCATTGGCAAATCCAGCAGCCATTCGCCGGGATAATCGACGATCTCCAGATATAACGTGGAGGTGTCTTTGAAGTGACGCAGCAGGGAATCGTTGGATCGGTAACGCAGTGCCAGACGGATTTCGCTGACGCCACGGGTCGGCGTCGGCCATGCGGGCGGCGTGCCGTAGAGTGCCGCCAGACCTTCGTCATAGGCAAAGCGCGACACACCCAGATCACGCTGGGGGACGCGTTTCACGCCAAGCAGACGCTCCTCGCGGGCAGCCGAAAACAGCGGTAAACGTGCGCCGCTGTGCATATGTAAAAGCTGGTTAACGAAGGCGGTGATGAAAGCGGTTTTTCCGCTGCGGCTTAAACCGGTGACAGCCAGCCGCAGATGTCTGTCCATGCCGCGATTGATCAGTGAATTAAACTCATTTTGTAGTCTTTTCATTGCTCTCCCTGGCGTAGCGCCCAAACAGCGCGGTCAAAATACGTTTGAATAATGGTTCTAATAATAGTGCTAAAACATACCTCATTGGCCCTTTTCCCACCACGCCCAACACACGCGCTGCCAGCCCGGCAGGGCCAAAGGTCAGCGCCAGCGTAATGATCACGCTGAAAATTTTCGAAAACAGGCTGCGCTTACCCGGCAGCGAGGAATTCAGGTAACGGGTCATAAAGATTCCTTAAGCGGGAGAGGAGAAGGAAAACAGCAGCCGGAGCAACGTCCGGCGGCCAGAGGCAAAGCGGTGAATAAAGAATTAAAGCTGGCGGAACCGGCTGCGTACGCCGAAGGTTTCAGAGGTGACATAGCGTTCGACCTGGCGTAAACGCTGCTCGCTGGCTTTCAGTTCGCGGTCGGCTTCTTCCAGCAAGTTACGCGGCGATGGCGCAGTTTCATCGTCATATTCACTGGCCGGAACAGGGTCAAGCACGTAGCTGAGAATGATGTACGCCACGACAGTGAACATGAACAAACCAAAGAAAATCGACAGCACGGCCATAATCCGCAACAGTTTTACCGGCACGCCCAGATAGTGCGACAGCCCGGCCAGTACGCCTTTTATTACGCCCTCTTCCGGCACGCGGTAGAGTTTTTTCTCAGACAGACGGGTCGCCATTATGATTGCCTCCAGCCCGGATGTTCGGCATCAAGAATTTCTTCCAGTGCCTGAATACGTTCGCGCATACGTTGCGCTTCATGAGTCAGACTGGTGAGATTTTGCATCTCATGCTGACTAAGCTGACTGCCATTTTGCTGGCGATTGCTGTAGTGAAGCCACAACCAAACGGGCGCCACGAATAAAACGAAAATAGTCAGCGGAATAGCTAAAAACAGGAAGCTCATTGTCTCTCCTTATGAGTCTTATTTATTACCGGTTACGGCGTTAATCCTGCAACAACCTGCCTGCGAACAGGCAGGTTTAATGGCAAACATTATGCGTCCTGATTGCCGTTCATTTTAGCTTTCAGCGCAGCAATTTGTGCGCTGATTTCATCGTCGGCTTTCAGTTCGGCAAATTGCTGATCCAGCGATTTCTTTTTACCAATGCTGACGCTTTCTGCTTCCGCTTCCATATGATCGATGCGGCGTTCGAACTGCTCGAAACGCGCCATCGCTTCATCAATTTTACCGCTGTCGAGCTGACGGCGGACGTCACGCGAGGACGCTGCGGCCTGATGACGTAAGGTCAGCGCCTGCTGACGCGCACGGGTTTCGGTCAGTTTGCTTTCCAGCTCACCAATTTCTGACTTCATGCGATCCAGCGTTTCTTCTACCACGTTCACTTCGTTTTTCAGCGTGGTCACCAGCTCGGACAGCTTTTGCTTTTCGATCAGCGCCGCACGGGCCAGATCGTCTTTATCTTTACGCAGCGCCAGTTCGGCTTTGTCCTGCCATTCACTCTGCTGGGATTCACCCTGATCGATACGACGGATCAGTTGTTTCTTTTCTGCCAGCGCACGGGCGGAGGTAGAACGCAGTTCCACCAGCGTGTCTTCCATTTCCTGAATCATCAGACGAACCAGTTTTTGCGGATCTTCTGCTTTATCCAGCAAGGTGTTGATGTTGGCGTTAATGATGTCAGCGAAGCGAGAAAAAATACCCATAATCGAAATTCCTCTTTGTTTCTGTTGGTTTCCGGCCAAATGATTACCGGTTAAATCCGCAGGAAAATTTTTCACTGCGGCGATAAACCTATATCAGGATCCGTGCCAACTTTTTAAAATCATTATCTGCATGAATAAATTGAATTTTTTACTTTTGTCTCTGCTATGCTTATTTTTCGAGATGATTATTTTCACTAAGTGTTAGTGTGTTTCACCACACAAGGAAAGCCAAATGACGGATAACACAGACAATTTACTCGGTGAAGCCAACGCCTTCATTGAAGTACTGGAACAGGTCTCACAACTGGCGAAGCTGAATAAGCCGGTTCTGGTCACCGGCGAACGCGGCAGCGGAAAGGAACTGATTGCGCATCGTCTGCATTATCTGTCGCCCCGCTGGCAGGGGCCGTTCATTTCGCTCAACTGTGCGGCGCTCAATGAAAACCTGCTGGATTCCGAGTTGTTCGGCCATGAAGCTGGCGCGTTTACCGGCGCACAGAAACGTCATCTCGGACGCTTTGAACGTGCGGATGGCGGCACGTTATTTCTCGATGAGCTGGCGACAGCGCCCATGCTAGTGCAGGAAAAACTGCTGCGCGTGATTGAGTACGGTCATCTGGAGCGCGTCGGCGGCAGCCAGCCGTTACAGGTGGATGTCCGGCTGGTGTGTGCGACCAACGATGATTTACCGGTGCTGGCCGCTGAAGGAAAATTTCGCGCCGACCTGCTGGACCGGCTGGCGTTTGATGTGGTGCAACTGCCGCCGCTGCGTGAACGCCAGCAGGACATCATGTTGCTGGCGGAACATTTCGCCATTCAGATGTGCCGCGAACTGTCTCTCCCGTTATTCCCCGGCTTTACCGACTATGCGCGTCAGACGCTGATGGCCTACCGCTGGCCGGGCAATATCCGCGAGCTGAAAAACGTCGTCGAACGCTCGATGTACCGCCATGGTACCAGCGATTTTCCGCTCGATAATATTATCCTGAACCCGTTTGCGCAGCGCACTGCCACCGTGGAAACGGCTGACGTCAGTCCACACGACACGCTGCCGACGTTACCGCTGGATCTTAAGCAATGGGTGACCAGACAGGAAAAAAATCTGATTGAGCAGGCTTTACGGCAGGCACGCTTTAATCAGCGTAAAGCCGCAGAGTTGCTGAACGTGACTTATCATCAGTTGCGCGGAATGTTGAAGAAACACGCGATTCAGGTCAATTCGCAGGAAGGGGCTGAATAACAGGCAAAAAAAAGCCAGCACCCGAGCTGGCTAAGTAATACTGGAAGCAATGTGAGCAATGTCGTACCTCGCGATTAACGTCCCTGGCGGGTCGTCTCTCGTCCGGTGAAAAGAATGATAATAGTTCTCAGTATCGTCTGTAAAGCACTTTGTTGAGAATATTTCTCATTACCACACTGATATTATGGCTACTTTATGAACACCTTAAGGTCACTAAGGACTACCATTCGGGGAACGGATCGGCCATGTTGACCCAGTGTTCGATGCCTTCTGCCATCTGCTCTTCGCTTAACAGACACGCATCCAGCTGCCGGATAATCTCTTCTTTATTCAGGTGCTGGCCGATAAACACCAGTTCCTGGCGCATATCGCCAAACGGCTCAACCCATTTCTCCATAATGTGTTCACGGGTCTCCTCGTCCTGCGGCCAGTCGCTTTCAGGCAGCGAACGCCAGAAAATACCCGCCATGCCATAATGCGCTATGCCGCCCGCCTGACTCCACTGCCCGGCAAAGCGCGGACGCGACGCCAGCCAGAAAAAGCCTTTGGAACGCAGTAAGGTACCGCCCCCCCAGTCGCCGTGCACCACGCGGTAAAACTTATCCGGATCAAACGGCCTGCGTGCGGTGTAGACAAAACTGCTGATGCCGTACTCTTCGGTTTCCGGTGTGTGTTCACCGCGTAACTCTTTCAGCCAGCCCGGCGCCTGCTGTGCTTTGGCGAAATCAAACCGGTGCGTATTAAGCACGGCTTCAAGCGGCAGGCTGCCGGGGGAAATCGGTATAATGTGCGCATCGGGATTGAGGCTTTTCAGCAATGCAATCACTTCCCGCTGTTGCAGGCTGTCGAGAAGATCGGTTTTGCTCACCAGCAGCACGTTGCAGAATTCTATCTGGTCGATCAGCAAATCCGTCACGCTACGCGCATCGTCCTCGCCGAGACTTTCACCAGCCTCCTGCACACTGCGCGCTTCCTGATATTGCTGCATAAAGTTGACGCCATCGACCACGGTCACCAGCGTATCCAGTCGTGCGAACTGCGACAGACTTTCACCGTTTTCATCTTCGAAAGTGAAGGTTTCCGCCACCGGCAGCGGTTCTGAAATACCACTCGATTCAATCAGCAGATAATCAAAACGTCCGGCCTGCGCCAGCTCACGCACGGAAATCAGCAAATCTTCCCGCAACGTGCAACAGATGCAGCCGTTGCTCATTTCCACCAGTTTTTCCTGCTGACGGTCGAGCGTGATTTCACTGGCGACCAGTGCGGCGTCAATATTCACCTCGCTCATATCATTGACGATCACCGCCACGCGCAATCCCTGACGGTTGTTCAGAATATGGTTGAGAACGGTAGTTTTACCTGCGCCAAGAAAACCGGACAGCACGGTAACAGGGAGTAAGGACATCATTAACCTCATATCTCAGGACAGTGCAGGAATACTTCGCCTGCGATTATTGTTATAATATAACATAACAATAGCAATCCAATTTCAAGGGTTTTATTGATACATGCTCTTTTTTTGCCGGAAAACGAACGGTTTTTGCGCGAAGTGCCGCAGTCCCGCACGCTGATTTGCTCAATGGATTGGGGTACCTCGCAGAGTACGGTACACTTAAGCTATTGCACCTTAACTTTGAAGCCTTTATGCGTCGTCTAACTTTGTGGATGATTTTACTGAGTGGCTTGTCCACGGCAGTTTTTGCTGAGACTGCTCCAACACACGCCAGCCCGACAGTCGTCAGTGCGCCGGTGAACGATATTCGCCAGAGCGGCTTTGTCTATTGTGTTAACGGCATGGTCAATACCTTTAACCCGCAGAAAGCCAGCAGCGGGCTGATCATTGATACGCTGGCCGCACAGTTATATGACCGCCTGCTGGATGTCGACCCTTATACCTATCGCCTGATCCCCGAACTGGCACAAAGCTGGGAAGTGCTGGATGATGGCGCAACCTACCGTTTCCATCTGCGCAAAGATGTGCCTTTCCAGAAAACCGGCTGGTTTTCACCGTCGCGCAAGATGAACGCTGACGATGTGGTGTTCAGCTTCCAGCGCATCATCGACCCGAATAATCACTACCACGCTGTAAACGGTGAAGAATATCCGTATTTCGACAGCCTGCAGTTTGCCCATGCGGTGAAAAGCATCAAAAAACTGGACGACTATACCGTTGAGTTTCGCCTCAATAATCCTGACGCTTCTTTTCTCTGGCATCTTGCCACGCACTATGCACCGGTGCTTTCGGCTGAATATGCCGCGAATCTCATCAAATCCGGCAACGAAGAAGAGATTGATCGCCAGCCGGTAGGCACTGGCCCGTTCCAGCTTGGTGAATACCGTACCGGGCAATATGTGCGGCTGGCGCGCAACGGACAGTACTGGAAAGGCACACCGCGTATGGCACAGGTGGTGATTGATATGGGCGTTGGCGGCACCGGGCGTTTGTCGAAATTGCTGACCGGTGAATGTGATGTGCTGGCGTATCCGGCGGCCAGTCAGCTGTCCATACTACGTGAGGATCCGCGCTTGCGTCTTTCCCTGCGCCCGGGGATGAACGTTGCCTACCTGGCTTTCAATACCAACAAAGCCCCGCTCAATGATCCGCGTATCCGTCAGGCGGTGGCGCTGTCGATCAACAATCAGCGCCTGATGCAGTCGATTTATTACGGCACCGCTGAAACCGCTGCGTCTATTTTGCCGCGCGCGTCCTGGGCTTATGACAGCAACGCGCAGGTAACGGAATACAATCCGGATAAAGCGAAGCAAATCCTGAAAGACCTCGGGCAGGAAAAGCTTAATCTGCATTTATGGGTGCCGACGGCGTCGCAGTCCTTTAACCCCAGCCCGCTGAAAACCGCCGAACTGATCCAGGCCGATTTGGGACAGGTAGGGATTAAAGTCACCATTGTCCCGGTCGAGGGACGTTTCCAGGAAGCCAAGCTGATGGAAATGAATCACGACCTGACGCTGTCTGGCTGGTCAACGGACAGTAATGACCCGGACAGTTTCTTCCGCCCTATGCTCAGTTGTGCAGCGATTCATTCGCAGACCAACTATGCTCACTGGTGTAACCCGGAATTTGATGAATTGCTGCGTCAGGGGCTGTTGTCACAGCAACTTTCCCAGCGTATTGAGTTTTATCAGCGGGCGCAAAAAATCCTTGAGCAGGAACTGCCGGTGTTGCCACTGGCGTCTTCCCTGCGTCTTCAGGCTTACCGTTACGACATCAAAGGGCTGGTACTGAGCCCGTTTGGCAACTCCTCGTTTGCTGGCGTCTTCCGTGATGATGAAAAAAGTCGTGATAATGAAGGAAGGAAAGTTCCATGATTATCTTTACGTTACGCCGCATTTTGCTGCTGCTGGTGACCCTGTTCTTCCTGAGCCTTGTGGCGTTCAGCCTGAGCTATTTCACGCCGAATGCGCCACTGCGCGGCGCGTCCTTGTGGGACGCCTACCACTTCTATTTTGCGGGTCTTTGCCAGTTTGATTTCGGTGTGTCGAGTATCAATGGCGAAGGCATCTCTTATCAGTTGAAAGCGGTTTTCCCGGCCACGATGGAATTGTGCGTGCTGGCCTTTGCGCTGGCATTAGTCGTCGGGATCCCGCTGGGCATTCTGGCGGGAGTGATGCGTGGAAAATGGCCGGATGTCGCCATCAGCAGCATCGCCCTGCTCGGCTTTTCCATTCCGGTGTTCTGGCTGGCGGTACTGCTGATGCTGTTCTTCTCGCTGCAACTGGGCTGGCTGCCGGTTTCCGGTCGCCTGGATTTACTCTATCAGTTGAAAAGTGTCACCGGCCTGACGCTGGTTGATGCGTGGCTTTCTGATTCGCCATACCGCCATGAGATGATCATGAGCGCTATCCGCCATATGATTTTACCGATCGCCGCGCTGGCCGTGGCGCCGACGACCGAAGTGATCCGCCTGATGCGCATTTCCACCGACGATGTGCTGGAGAAAAACTATGTGAAAGCCGCCGCAACGCGCGGTTTATCACGCTTTACGATTATCCGTCGCCATGTATTACACAACGCGCTGCCGCCGATTATTCCCAAGCTCGGCCTGCAATTTTCGACCATGCTGACGCTGGCGATGATTACTGAGGTGGTCTTTAACTGGCCAGGCATCGGGCGATGGCTGATTAACGCTATCCGTCAGCAGGATTACGCGGCGATTTCAGCCGGTGTGATGGTCGTTGGCTCGCTGGTAATTGTGGTTAACGTGCTTTCAGACATTCTGGGCGCACTGATGAATCCATTGAAACATAAGGAATGGTATGCCCTTCGATAATGTATACCGCGAAAAACAGGTTCCGAGTCCTCTGCGCCATACGTGGGGGATTTTCTATCGCGACACACTGTCGATGATCGGTTTCTACGGCGTGCTCGGCTTGTTATTGCTGTGCATATTTGGCCATTTATTAGCGCCTTACGCGCTCGATCAACAATTCCTTGGTTATCAGTTGTTGCCGCCCTCCTGGTCGCGCTACGGCAATGTGTCGTTCTTCCTCGGCACCGACGATCTTGGCCGCGACTTACTCAGCCGGATGCTTACAGGCGCTGCGCCGACGATTGGCGGCGCACTGGTGATAACCCTCGCGGCGTCTTTATGTGGTGTGATCATCGGCGTACTGGCGGGGATCAGCCGTGGCCTGAAATCGGCCATTCTGAACCATATTTTCGATACGCTGCTGTCTATCCCTTCCCTGCTGCTGGCGATTGTCGTCGTCGCGTTTATCGGGCCGAAACTTGAGCATGCGATGCTGGCCGTCTGGCTGGCGCTGTTGCCACGCATTTCGCGCACGATTTACAGCGCCGTGCATGATGAGCTGGAAAAAGAGTATGTGGTCGCCGTACGACTCGATGGTGCCTCCACCTGGCAGATTCTGCGTTATGCCGTTCTGCCAAATATCGTTGCGGTGCTGGCAACGGAATTTACCCGCGCACTGTCGATGGCGATTCTGGATATCGCCGCGTTAGGCTTTCTGGATCTGGGCGCACAACTGCCGTCACCGGAATGGGGAGCCATGCTCGGCGATTCGCTGGAGCTGGTGTATGTCGCGCCGTGGACAGTCATGCTGCCGGGTGCCGCCATTCTTATCAGCGTGTTGCTGATCAACCTGCTGGGTGACGGTGTGCGTCGGGCGATTAATGCGGGAGTGGAATAATGCCGTTACTCGATATCCGCAATCTGACCATTGAATTTATGACCGCCGATGGCCCGGTCAAAGCTGTGGATCGCGTCAGTATGACGCTCAACGCCGGTGAAATTCGCGGGCTGGTGGGCGAATCCGGTTCGGGTAAAAGCCTGATTGCCAAGGCGATTTGTGGCGTTACCAAAGACAACTGGCGCGTGACGGCGGACCGGATGCGCTTTGATAACATCGAGCTGTTGCAACTGACGCCACGCGAGCGACGTAAACTGGTCGGGCAAAATGTGTCGATGATTTTTCAGGAGCCGCAGTCCTGTCTGGATCCTTCTGAAAGCATCGGCCGCCAGCTGATTCAGGCCATTCCCGGCTGGACCTACAAAGGCCGCTGGTATCAGCGCTGGAAATGGCGAAAAAAACGCGCCATCGAGCTGCTGCACCGCGTCGGTATTAAAGATCACAAAGACGTTATGGCCAGTTATCCGTATGAACTGACCGAAGGCGAGTGCCAGAAAGTGATGATCGCCATCGCGCTGGCGAATCAGCCGCGTCTGCTGATTGCCGATGAACCGACTAACGCCATGGAGCCGACGACGCAGGCGCAGATTTTCCGCCTGCTGGCGCGACTCAACCAGAACAATAACACCACCATTTTACTGATCAGCCACGACCTGCAAATGATGAGCAAATGGGCGAACCGTATCAACGTGTTGTATTGCGGACAAACGGTTGAAAGCGCCGCGTGTGAAGAATTGCTGGCCACGCCGCATCATCCTTATACGCAGGCGCTCATCCGCGCGATGCCTGATTTTGGCCGCTCACTGCCACATAAAAGCCGTCTGAATACGCTGCCAGGTGCCATTCCTTCGCTGGAACATTTGCCGATTGGCTGCCGTCTGGGGCCACGCTGCCCTTACGCGCAGAAAAAATGCATCGAAACGCCGCGCCTGCGTCTGGCAAAAACACATGCTTACGCCTGCCACTTCCCGCTGAACATGGAGGAGCAATAATGGGCGAAACCCTGCTCGAAGTCCGTAATCTGAGCAAAACGTTCCGTTATCGCACCGGACTGTTCCGCAAGATGAATCTCGAGGCCGTGAAACCGGTCAGCTTTACCCTGCGCGAAAAACAAACGCTGGCGATCATCGGCGAGAATGGTTCGGGCAAATCGACGCTGGCTAAAATGCTTTCCGGCATGGTCGAGCCGAGCGACGGCGAAATTCTGATTGATGATCATCCGCTGACGTTTCGTGATTATCGTTTCCGCAGCCAGCAAATCCGCATGATTTTTCAGGACCCGAGCACCTCACTTAATCCACGTCAGCGTATCGGGCAGTTACTCGAAGCGCCCCTGCGACTGAACAGCGAAATGGATGCACAACAGCGCGAACAACGCATCAACCAGACATTGCGGCTGGTCGGCATGCTGCCCGATCACGCCAATTATTACCCGCATATGCTGGCGTCGGGTCAGAAGCAGCGCGTGGCACTGGCACGTGCACTTATCCTGCAACCCAAAGTGATCGTGGCTGATGAAGCGCTGGCGTCTCTGGATATGTCGATGCGTTCACAAATCATCAATATGATGCTCGAATTACAGGAAAAACAGGGCATCTCGTACATCTACGTGACGCAGCATCTGGGCATGATGAAACACATCAGCGATCAGGTACTGGTGATGCACGAAGGCGAGGTGGTGGAACGCGGAAATACGGCCGAAGTTCTGGCGGCACCGCTGCATGACCTCACCAAACGGTTGATTTCGAGTCACTTTGGCGAAGCGCTGACTGCTGATGCCTGGCGTCGTGACGGTAATTAACGCCCCTTCTGCATAATAAACGGGCAGATTCACCCCCTGAACGGTGTCAGGAAACTGATGCCGTTTTCTTTATTATGCAAATCCACCCTCTTCTATTCCTTTTCGATATGATTTATCGCTTAACATTATTTTATATCGGCAGCAGTATCGGCAACGATAGGGTCTGATAATTTGCCTGAGTAGCAGGCTTGAAGAAAGGACCCGTTCATGGAACAACAACGCAAGGCCGCGCACAGCGGCTGGTATCATGAAACACAATCCAGCCAATATGGTCATCTGCCGCTCGATCCGCACGCTGCGTTGGTACAGGATCGCTTTCTGCTGGGCCTTGATGCTCAACTTGACCCGACACTTCGCCAGTTACTTAACGACCGCCAGCGACTATTGAGAGCCTCCCGCGCCTGTTATGAGGTACTGTTTCCTGACAATCTGCAGGTTTCACGTACCGAAACATTATCCTTGTATGACCGTCTCAGTAGTGCGCTGACGGTGGCACAGGTCAGCGGTGTACAGACACTTTGTAGCCATTACGCTGCCCGTCTCGCTCCGCTTCCCAGCCCTGACGCCTCCCGTGAAAGTAACATCCGCCAGACCCACATTACCCAGTTCGCACGATTACTCGCAACCCAGCCAACCCTGATTACTGCACCGATGCTGCATCAGCTTTATGACGTGGGTTTCAGCACGCGCGATATCGTGACCTTTACGCAAGTGATTGGCTTTGTCAGCTATCAGGCACGCGTACTGGCGGTTCTGAATGGTTTACGTGGTCGCGCCGCCGCCGTATTGCCAGGATTTCCTTCGCCGGAAGGTTGCGGGCAGAAAGGGTTTTCACTGGCAATGTTGCAATGGACGTCGCGTTTACCTGAAGTGGTACCGGAAAATGCCAGCCAGCATCAGCAGGATGTACTGGATTTAATCGCGCCAGATGCGCGTTCTTCCTCTTTCTATACATTGCTGGTGCATGACGCCGACGCGCTGAGCGAGTTTTCTGCGGTATTTAATAATATTATGCAGTCAGGTGCGCAGCCGGTAGCCGCGTGGCGTGAACTGGCTGCCGTAGCCACGTCGCAGCTAAACGGTTGCCTGTATTGCGCCGGGATCCACGGACGTTTGTATCTTGAAGCGGGTGGGAATGAGCTGCTGATTAACGAATTATTCGCAGAAAATCACCGCGATGATGCCGTTGATACGCTGTCGAAAAATCTTCAAGACAAAAAAGAGATTGCCTTGCTGGAAACGGTGGTCGCCCTGACCCGTACCCCGGAACGTTTTGATGCACGCCAGCTGCATAGTTTGTCTGATGCAGGTTATACGGCAACACAATCTCTGGATATTCTGCTGACTGCGGCGCTGTTCAGCTGGTCAAACCGTCTGATTCAGACGCTGGGCGATACCCTGAATCAGTAGTTCTTCACCTGTTTACCTTCATTCTTACTCCCCTCATTCCGGCAGGATATTCCCCTGCCGGTGATGCCAATTGTAAATACCTGCGCCACCTAACCGGCATAAGTCGTATTAATCTTATTTTCAATCGAAAATTTAGTGTTAAAACGAGAAACGCCTCACATTACACTGTGCGCCGTTCTGGTTGCGTCTTCAGCAGCAAACAAGCCATTCACAAACCACCATGTGAAGCACGATACTCCAGAGATATTCACTATATATTCACTACAAATCAGACAAATAAACTACTTAAGTATTTCCCTGTAAAACAATGGCAATATAAGAGTAGTGATTACAATTCGTGCAACATATTCATATTGTCTATTTAGAAAACATAAACATTAATTCTGCATAACATTTCGAACATAGTTTAATCACGTCGGATAAGTTAAATGTAACAGCATATGTCAAACTCCTTGCCACATTTACGAAGATAGTGAACATTACTTGCCGTCATCCCATCTTATAACAATGCAAAGGGTGCTTATTTCGCGCCACTTATGCGTTTCCGCCACATACGGCCGGAAGGAATAAACAGAGGTACGAGTGTCAACTGCAAACAAAACACCAAACAATGAAAGCGTGAGTCTTAACGCCTTCAAACAGCCAAAAGCGTTTTACCTGATCTTCTCCATCGAATTGTGGGAACGTTTCGGTTACTACGGCCTGCAAGGGATCATGGCGGTTTACCTGGTCAAAATGCTTGGCCTGAGTGAAGCCGACTCCATCACCCTGTTCTCATCATTCAGTGCGCTGGTCTATGGCTTCGTCGCTATCGGCGGCTGGCTGGGCGATAAAGTGCTGGGTTCAAAACGCGTGATCGTGCTTGGCGCGATTGTGCTGGCGCTGGGTTACTCATTCGTTGCCTATTCCGGCCATGAAATTTTCTGGGTTTATCTGGGTATGGCGACTATCGCCGTCGGTAGCGGCTTGTTTAAAGCAAATCCATCCTCACTGCTTTCTACCTGCTACGAAAAAGATGACCCGCGTCTTGATGGCGCATTCACCATGTATTACATGTCGGTGAACATCGGTTCGTTCTTCTCCATGCTGGCAACACCATGGCTGGCCGCGAAGTACGGCTGGAGTGTCGCGTTCTCCCTGAGCGTTGTGGGTATGCTGATCACCATCGTGAACTTCCTGTTCTGCCGCAAATGGGTCAAACGTCAGGGGTCAAAACCAGACTTCGCGCCGCTGCAGTTCAAAAAACTGCTGATGGTGCTGGTCGGTGTTGTCGCGCTGGTGTTCCTGTCAAGCTGGTTACTGCATAACCAAACCATCGCACGTATGGTTCTGGGTGTGGTTTCCGTCGGTATCATTATTGTGTTTGCGAAAGAAACGTTCTCAATGAAAGGCATCGCCCGCCGGAAGATGATTGTGGCGTTCCTGCTGATGATGGAAGCGGTGGTGTTCTTCGTGCTGTACAGCCAGATGCCAACGTCGCTGAACTTCTTCGCTATCCACAACGTAGGCCACGATTTGCTGGGTATCAGCTTCCAGCCTGAGCAGTTCCAGGCGCTGAATCCATTCTGGATCATGGTTGCCAGCCCGGTTCTGGCGGCAGTCTACACCAAGGTCGGTGACCGTATGCCAATGCCGCACAAGTTTGCGATGGGTATGGTGCTGTGTTCCGGTGCGTTCCTGGTGCTGCCGTGGGGCGCGAGTCTGGCGAATGAGCAAGGCATTGTGTCAGTAAACTGGCTGGTACTGAGCTACGCGCTGCAGAGTATCGGCGAACTGATGATTTCCGGTCTGGGTCTGGCGATGGTTGCTCAACTGGTTCCGCAGCGTCTGATGGGCTTCATCATGGGTGCCTGGTTCCTGACCACCGCAGCCGCTGCAATTATCGCGGGTTACGTGGCCAATCTGACTGCCGTGCCTGCTGACATTGATGACGCGCATGCTTCACTGGCAATTTATAGCCACGTGTTCCTGCAGATTGGTATTGCAACCGCTGTGATTGCTGTGCTGATGCTGGTCACTGCATCTAAACTGCACCGCATGACGCTGGATCGTGAAACTGATGAGAAACAACCTGAACTGGCTTCTGCTCAGTAAACGCGCAAGCGTCTGATGAGGTCTGACGAACGCCTCCTCCGGGAGGCGTTTTTTTATGGCTGAAATTTGGGATAAGTATTCATTGTGTTAGGATTACGTAAGCGAGACTTACGAAAACGGAACCATCCTGATGCACGAAAATCACAGTCAATATAAGCAATTAACCCGCTATTTATCCGCCGATATTCTTAAGAACAAAAAGGATTTCTCCTGGCGACGGATAATCATCAGATGCATAAAACAACCCCAGCACCGGTACATTTTCTGGTGGCGTATCGCAAGCTACTTATACGCGACGGACAGCCATTTCTGCAAAGCCCGCGCCCGTAAGATTAACTACTCGTTAATAAGAAAGTATGGCATCGAGATCATGCTGGGAACGCAGATCGGAGAAGGCATCAGGCTTCCTCATCTCACCGGTATCGTCATCAATCCTCATTGCATGATTGGGAAGAATGTCCGGATCCGGCAAAACACCACCATCGGCATTAAAGTGGATGAGGGGAAAAGACGTATAATCATTGGCGATAATGTGGATATTGGCGCCAATTGCTGCATTATCGGCAATGACATTACTATCGGCCACAATGTCACCATTGGTGCGATGTCGTTCATCAATAAGAACATCCCGGACAATGCCGTGTGTTATAACGAAAAAAGCAGCAAGATAATCATCAAAACGTAAGAAACGCCTGCCGTCAGCGAACAGCGTTTATCGCCTCAGGAATGTTTCATTTACTCGGTGTCCGGCCTGTATCGGTTTTTTATCCTAAATTTTTCATCCTAAATAATACCGGCCTTTTCCACTTTGTTTCGCGCGGTACATCGCGGCATCAGCCCGCGCCAGCAGCGCATCCGGCAGCAATGACTGGCGCGCGCGACCAATCGCCACGCCGATGCTGGCAGACAGCGCCACCGGGACACCTGCGATACACTCGATGGAATGCAGAGCACTCATCAGGCTGATGCAAATACGGCTGACGTCACTCTCAGTATTCATCAGCCCGCTCAACAAAACGGTAAACTCATCTCCCGCCAGACGCGCCACAATATCTTGTGAACGCAGATTTTCACGTAAGGTATAACCAAAAAACTTCAGGATTAAATCGCCGAATTCGTGCCCGTAGGTGTCGTTGTACGCTTTAAAATTATCAATATCCAAAAAGAGCAATGCGATATCTCTATCTGCTTTTTCTTGTTTTCCGGCGGCATGAATCAGTGACTGCTGGAACGCGCGCCGGTTTGGTAATCCGGTCAGTGCGTCATGATTTGCTTCAAATTCCAGCTGAGCCTGTAACGCTTTAATTTCACTGATATCGGTTGAAAGGCCGTAATAACCATTGCGAATATCGTCGCAGGGGATAAGCGTGGTATGCAAAACACCGCCTTTGGCATGATGGGAGTGATCCGACAATTCGATTTCGTAACTTACTGTCATTCCCTGCAAAGCCTGGCGAATATAGGGCTTAATTTTCTGATAGCTGTCATCTCCAACCACATCCCTGACCTGCTTCCCGCTGACCTGTGTCTCTTCGACGCCATACCAGTTGGCGTGAAAATGATTCACAAAAGTGTATTGTTCATTCGCATCAACATGGCAAATCAGCGCGGGAATGTTATCGGTGATGGCTCTGAGGCGGTTTTTGCTTTCCGTCAGTTCCCGTTCCCGGGTCAGACGCTGGGCGATTTCCTGATGAAGCTGATCCATCGCCACCTGCAACTCATAAGTCCGGTCGGCCACACGGCGTTCCAGATCCCCCTGCAGTGAATACAATGCCTGTTCGATATGTTTACGCTCAGTAATATCGCTGATGACAACAATGTAGTGATGGGCTTCACCAGCCACATTACGCACGAGTGAGGCCGTCAGAGTCACCCACAGCGTGCTGCCGTTCGCCCGCTGTAAAAGTTTCTCTATGCAGAAACTGTTTATTTCACCGGAGAGCAAACGGGGAATCAGCACATTTTCGGCATAAAGATCATCGGAATGGGTCACGTCATGCAGCAAACAGGCGCGCAGCTGATATTCGGCATAACCCAGCATATTGCACACCTGCGGATTGATGCGCAGCCAGCGCCAGTCGAGTCCGACTAAGGAGAAGCCGACGGCAGCGTGAGCAAATGTCTGTTCAAATAAAGCCTCAGTTTTCGCCAGATTATCTTCTACCCGCGCCGTGTACTGCCGGTTTTCAAGGTGAAAAATATAACTTTGTACCAGCGCCGTCATATCCAGCAAAGTCTGCTGTTCCTCCTCACACCAGTCCCTCGGGCGATCATCAATCAGGCATAACGCGCCCAGCGCCACACCCTCTTTTGAATGCAAGGCACAGCCGGCATAAAACACGATGTGAGGCGCGCCGGTCACCAGCGGATTATCGTGGAAGCGCAAATCGAGCCGGGCATCCCTGACAATCAGCGGACCGGGCTCGAGAATAGTATGACCGCAAAAGGAGGTATCACGGCAAGACTGATGAATATCAATGCCGGTGTGAGAAAGGAACCACTGGCGGTCCGCGTCAATCAATGAAACAACGACAGCCTTAGCCTGAAACTGCCGGGCGACCATCCGGGTAATACGGTCGATCTCCTCAATTCCGGGGGAATCCAGGATCCCCAGAGAAGCCAGTATGGCAAGACGAGCCTGTTCATCAACTGCCGGTTGAGGGACTAACATAATGCGCTCTCAATGATTACTGATGACTATTTCACCAAGTCTACTGTGTTTGGCCGGGAAAACGGCTCTGATTCCGCCTCGCAGAGGCAAAATCAGAATAATGACAGATCAGGAAATGCGTGAATGGTTAACACTTTTCGTACAAAAATGGGGCAATCAATGCATTAAAGCGAAGTCACCCAATTCACATGAGTGGCATCCGCCTGCCCCGATTGCTCAGCATCACGGCGGAATTTCTCCCGCATCTCAGAAGGCGTGGTGCCGTAGAATTCATGGAAATAGCGACGTAAAGCGCTGGGTTCCAGGCCACACTGTCTCGCAATGGCGGCCAGACTTTGATCCGACATCGAAGAGGTTCGCAGGAGGCGCTTCGCCAGCAGTAAGCGCCGGCTGCGAATGAATTGCGCGATGCCGCCAAGCGGTTCAAACAGGCGATACAACCCTGAGCGCGAAATAGCAAAATCTTTGCACAGAATATCAATACTGATCGGCCTGCCGAGATGCTTTTCGATATACAGGCAAATGCGCTCAAGACGTGCACTTTGCTCAAACGGATGTTCCACCTTCTTCCCCGCCACCAGATGCAGTGTTTGCAGGAATACCGACGCCGCCCCCTCGCCAGTGCTCAGTACTTCCTGTTCGGTCATCTGATCAAACACCTGCACCATCGTCGCAAAATGATTGCGCAGAATGATGTTCACCGGTGAGGCTGCCGGAATACGCTTTCCGTGTAACGAGGCAATATCGACATTAAAATGCAGGCTGTGCTTGGGCATAATAATGTACTGATAAGAACCGAGACGCGGTTTCTGCTCACCCGGATACACATGGATTTTAATCGGCTGCGACATATCCTGGATCAGGATATCCCCCTGGCTCAGCATGAACCGCTCGCCGAAACACTGGCAGTCCATCCCCCCGATAATCACAATGAAAATGACGATATGATCGGGCATCGAAAACAGGTTGCCGTACTGGCGATTGATATCGTGCTCACTGACGGTCAGCACACCGCCAATCACGCGGCCGAAGTTGTAGCCGGTGACGCTCCAGTCAAATTCTTCCCTGTTGCGATCCGGCAGTTCAAGTTTAAAACCTGCGCTGGACATTCCGTCTTCCCATTCGTAAAAACGGGTGTCGAAATCCTGATAAATGTTCGCACTATCAACGATCTTTCGTGATGATGAATCGCTCATTTACTCACCGAGAATTAAGATAATTCCTAAAAAGATAATCCACCACGGCCTGATAAATCAATCCTCAGCAGTAATTGGTAATACTTTTTCATCATAAAAAACTATTTTTTAGTCAGCCTATAACGTTTAAAAGACTGTAAAATCAGTCAGTAAATCGCGCTATTCAACGAATAGCGCTGGCAGGTTGTTCGCGATAATAATTTCAGGATCAGTTAATATCGCGAATAATAACCCGCTTTGTTTCGGTTTACTCTCCTTCAAAAAAATCTACGTCAAATGATTGACTCCACTCATCCCGGGAGCGTGCGATGGTAAAAAGAAAGGTTCTGGAAGAGGGACGTCAGCTTAAAAGAATGAATGCCGAAACCCGCAGGCAGTCGCACATGCATAAGTGGTTCGCGATTGTGGCTGCTCTCGACTGTGTGCTGGTCATTTTTTATGATCAGGATATGCGCAATATCGTTTTCTCAGCGGGTGTCTGTGCAGTGTGCACTTACCTCTGGCTGAAAGGCCGTAAACAATCCCGCCGTTACCGCCGCGAATGGGATGAAAAATTTGGGACTAAAAAGCATCTCTGATACTTCATGTCAGGCTGTTCTTCTTCCGTCGCCTTAGCGTTTATAAAGAAATTCCTAAATATGATAAAAGTGTTTCTGTCCTGCACGGATCATCAGTCACAATAACAGTTCGCATACCCGCCACACTCTTTCACCGATTTGTTATCACAGTCCTGTTAAGCTAATTTCCCCAGGACCGTATCTGACGGCAGGTTATCTCCTGCTTCGGTTAGCTCTGAATTCGCAGAATAATATTCCGATGACGAACGATATCGGTATGGCATTCCGTGATGCCCAATCAGGATTCGGTCTCGCCCTTATTAATCCAGGCAGATCATGCTTTGTATCGGGCAAAATTCGCCGGTAAAAACCGCATTGAACTGAGTTGATCGTTATTCACCCGAATAATATATCGAATACCTTACTTAGGGCGTGATAACCGATTGAATTTTAAAATTTAAAAACAACGGTAATATTCTCATCCGATTGTGAGTAATAATTGCAAAAACAATCTGATGAGTTTACTGGCTAACAAACTGTGCCACATCACACTCATTTTCTGCTCGGGGTATTTAACTCATGCTTACAGATATTGCGATATGCCAGGCAGTTCTTGATGCTCTTCCCGAAGCGACAGTCCTTAAAGATAATGAGCGTAAACTGGTATTCCTTAATCAGAAAGCCAGCGAATTTTATGGACGTCCACGGGAAGAATTGATTGGTCAGGATGTTTCTTTTTTCACAGATCCTGAACAATCTGCCCGGCAGCGTGAGCGCGATATTGAAGTTCTGGAAACCGGAGAGAAAACGGTCAACGAAGAAACGCTGGTTGACCCGTCAGGTAAGCGACGCAATGTGCTGGTACGTAAATCCCGCGTCACGCTGGAGACACGGCATTTCATTCTGACCTCTATTATGGATATTTCGCTTTTGCGCAGTTCAGAAGCGCAGATCCGCTACCTTGCCCGTCATGACGTATTAACCGGCTTGCCGAACCGGACGGCATTGAGTGAAGAACTTAGCCAGATTGCCGCCCGGCGCATGTATCGCCCTGACCCCTGCGCCCTCTTCTTGTTGAATCTCAACGATTTCAATTACATCAACGACACATACGGCTATCAGGCGGGCGATGCCATTCTCTGCGAATTCGGCCAGCGTCTGCGTAATGAAGTCGGCAACAGCGGAACAGTTTCGCGCATCGGCGGCGATGAATTCTCGATTATCCTGCGCAATAATCCGACCAGTGAAATGGCCAATAATCTGGCGCTGGAAATACTGGTGATGATGCGCCAGCCGTTTACGCTGACGCGGGCTAATCCGATGATTACGATTTCATTCGGCATCGTGATGTTTGGTGCAGAGAATATTACCGCCGGCGAGATCATGCGCCGCGGGAATACGGCGCTGCTGGAAGCCAAGCAGCGCGGCAAAAATATGTTCTCGTTTTATTCTGAATTGCTCGATGCCAGCAGCGTCAGTAAACGCATTATGGTGAAAGCGCTGGCGGAATCACTGGCCAAAGAAGGTGACCTGACCTGTGTTTATCAGCCTATTTTACGCAGCCACGATGAGAAAGTCGTTTGCGTTGAAGCGCTGGCACGCTGGAACCACGGCGTGCTCGGACAAGTCTCGCCGGTACAATTTATCGCCCTGGCCGAAGAGACCGGACTGGTTATTCAGCTCGGTGAAATTGTTCTGCGGCAGGCGTGTCGGGATATCAGGAATTTTGAACGGCTCAATCTGGCGATCAACGTTTCTGCTGTTCAACTCGGTGAACCGGATTTCGGACCGCGTATTCTGGCGGTTCTGGCAGAGGAAGATTTCCCGCCTTCACGGCTCGAACTTGAACTGACCGAAACCTCAGTGATGAACGCCAACGGGATCAGCCTCAGCCATCTCGCTAAATTACGTCAGGTCGGGGTTAAAATTTCGCTCGACGATTTTGGTACCGGTTATTCCAGCCTCAGTTTGCTAAAAGATATCTCAGTAGACAGCGTGAAAATTGACCGTTCGTTTGTGCAGTACGTCACAGAAGTGAATGATACCGCCGCGATTGTTTCTGCCGTGTCTCAGCTTGGCAATAAAATGCATCTCAACGTCATTGCAGAAGGCGTTGAAAATCAGTTGCAAAAAACTTTCTTAGTATCAGCAGGTTGCTCGCACCTCCAGGGCTATCTGTTCTCGCGTCCCGTACCGGTAGAAGTGTTAAGCACGTTACTGAGCAATGAAATGAACATGTTATCCAGTACGTAAACCATCTATTTATAAGCACCATAGATAACTCAAAACACCTTATTAATTCATTCAATTGGCGCTCGTCCCTGTTTTACTGACATGATCCGAGGCTGATAAATCACGCCGTTTAAGGAACTACATCATGTCATCGTTTTCAGGTATCTGGGTCCCGCTGGTCACGCCTTTTCATCAGGGTGAGATCGACTTTACTGCACTGAAATCATTGTGCACCCGGCTGCTCAAACGGGGCATTGACGGCGTCGTCGTCTGTGGTACGACCGGTGAAGCCCCGATGCTCACCAAAGAAGAACAACTGCAGGTTCTGGATGCTGTGCTGGAAGTGGTACCGGGTCATCAGGTGATCATGGGGCTGTCAGGCACGCATATGCCGGTTATCCGTGAAATGCAGGATGCGATTTTACACCGTCCTGTTGCCGGTTTGCTGATCCCCGCGCCTTACTACATCCGCCCTTCTCAGGCCGCACTGGTCGCCTGGTTTACGGAAATTGCAGATCACGCCACAGTGCCGGTGGTGCTTTACAATATTCCTTATCGTACTGGCGTACAGATGGAGCTGGACACATTCCGCCAGCTGGCAAAACATCCGCGCATTACCGCCGTAAAAGATTGCGGAGGCAGCATAGACCTGACGCTTTCACTGATTGCTGACGGCGAACTCGACGTACTGTGTGGCGAAGACGTGCAGATATTTTCAACCCTGAGCCTGGGCGGTAAAGGGGCGATTGCTGCCTCGTCGCATATTTTCACGGAAGAGTTTGTTCAACTGATTAAACAGTTCAAAGAGCAGGATATCGTTGCCGCGCGTAAAACCTTCTTTGGCTTATTGCCAATGATTCGCCTGATGTTTTCTGCCCCGAACCCGGCGGCCATTAAGTTCGCGTTATCGCTGGACGGCTTGATGGATAACGAGCTGCGTTCTCCTATGCTGCCCGCGCCTGAAAACGTTGAACTGGCCGTGCGTGGCCTCCTGAACCAGCACTCGCGCTGAGGGCGTATGTTTGATCAGAATATGAGTAACCGGACGCACTGTCACAATTAAAACACTGACTTTTGCTCCCGCCAGTTCTAGGATAGAAGCAGTTTTTATATAGCCCTATCGCCACCCTGTGAAACGGTAATGTCTCGCGGGGTCCGGCGGGTTGCTCATCCAATGGAGTGTTTATGAAACTGTATTATAAACCCGGAGCCTGTTCCCTTTCCCCTCATATCATCCTGCGTGAAGCGGGTCTGGACTTCAGCATTGAGAAGGTTGATCTGGCGACCAAGAAAACAGAAACCGGTGATGACTTCCTCGCAGTGAACCCCAAGGGGCAGATCCCTACGCTGTTACTCAATGATGGCAGTATTCTGACCGAAGGCGTGGCTATCGTGCAGTATCTGGCAGACCAGAAACCAGACCGTCAGCTGATGCCGGAACAAGGCACGCTGGCCCGTTATCACGCGCTGGAATGGCTGAACTACATTGCAACTGAGCTGCATAAAGGTTTCTCGCCATTGTTTAATCCGAAAGCCCCCGAAGAGTTCAAGACATTAACCCGCGAAGCACTGAGCAAAAAATTTGCTTACGTGAATACCGCCCTCAAAGACAATCATTTCCTGCTGGGTACGCGTTTCAGCGTGGCAGATGCTTACCTGTTTACCGTGATGGGTTGGGCGAAGGCACTGAAATTTGATCTGAGCGCACTGACGGAACTGAACGCCTACCTTGACCGCGTTGCCGCACGCCCGGCTGTTGATGCGGCTCTGTCGGCTGAAGGTCTGAAATAACCGCTTTCGTGGTGTGATCGCCAACAAAAACGCCCCGGCAGCTACAGCGCGGGGCGTTTTTTTATTCAGGAAAAGAGGTATTCAGGCAGTGATTACAGTTTTACCGCCGGGAAATGATGCTCAGGTTTGACCATTTTGTCCTGCGCTGCCACGATTTGCAGCTCGTATTCACCCATCGCATGCGTCGCCAGCATGACTTCATAAACTGCAGCGGTCACGTGCTCAAGCGCTTTATCCAGTGCTTCACCCTTGAGCAAATTCACCAGCAATAAACCGCTGGTCAGGTCACCCACGCCAACCGGCTGACGGACACCGAAATCAACCAGCGGACGGTCGATGTGCCACGCTTCACTCGCAGTAACCAACAGCATTTCAAAGCGGTCACTGTGATAACCAGCGCGGCTCAGGTGCTTCACCAGCACAATTTTCGGGCCTTTGCTGATCAGCTCCCGCGCAGTGACGACGGCTTCTTCAACGCTTGCCACGGCGTGACCGCTCAGCAGTTCAAGCTCCAGCAGATTCGGCGCGATAATGTCACAGTTAACCAACGCCTGGTTGCAATGGAACTCAGCAACGCCCGGCGCCACGATACAGCCTTTTTCAGGATGTCCCATGACCGGATCGCAAAAATACCAGGCATCGGGATTCGCAGCTTTCACCCGACGAACAATCTCCAGAATACTTTGCCCTTGCTCCGGCGAACCGATATAGCCACTCAGCACCGCGTCGCAATCCTTCAGACGGTCAATTTCCGCAATTCCCTGCGCAATTTCAGTCAGATGTGCTGCAGGCATCACGCAGCCGGTCCAGTGTCCGTACTGAGTGTGATTGGAAAACTGAACAGTATTTAGCGGCCAAACGTTTGCGCCCATACGACGCATAGGGAATTCCGCCGCGCTGTTACCCGCGTGTCCAAAAACTGTGTGTGACTGGATAGAAAGAATGCTTTTCATGAAGAATTTCCGATTGCAACGTCATCGGGGAGATGGCGGGATTACTGATATCAGGGAACAAAAACGGGAGACCTTGCAGCCCCCCGTCCTACCGGCCTAAAACTTATGCCCAGAGCAACAGCGTATAGTTCTTTTTACCGCGACGCAGCAAGGTATAACGGCCAAACAGACGATCACTGTCAGCGAAGCTGTATTCTGTATCCGTCTGTTTTTCGCCATTTACAGAAACCGCGTTAGAGGAAATCATGGTACGCGCCTGGCCTTTCGACGGTGCCATACCGGCGATAACCAGCGCCTGTTGCAGATCCGTATCACGAGGCACTTCAAACAGTTCCAGGCCATCCTGCGCAAGCTGGCCGAAATCGACCTCTGTCATCTCGCTCAGGGAACCGGAGAACAGGCTCTGCGTAATGCGTTTTGCGGCCGCCAGACCTTCTGCACCATGAACCATACCGGTGACTTCCTCAGCCAGAACGTACTGTGCGCGTGGCGCTTTACCGCTGGTTTTGTCTTCTTCTTCCAGCGCATTGATGTCTTCAATGCTCATGAAGGTGAAGAATTTCAGGAAGCGGTAAACGTCAGCATCCGCCGTGTTGATCCAGAACTGGTAGAATTTGTACGGGCTGGTTTTCTTCGGATCCAGCCAGACTGCGCCACCTTCCGTTTTACCAAACTTAGTGCCGTCAGATTTGGTGATCAACGGAACGGTCAGGCCAAACACCTGTTTCTGATGCAGACGACGGGTCAGATCGATACCTGACGTAATGTTACCCCACTGGTCCGAACCGCCGATTTGCAGCTCAACTTTGTGCAGATCGTAGAGGGAGGCAAAATCGTAACCCTGCAACAGGTTGTAAGAGAATTCAGTGAAGGAGATACCACTGTCATCACGGTTCAGACGCTGTTTCACCGCTTCTTTATTGATCATCTGGTTAACAGAGAAGTGCTTACCGATATCACGCAGGAAAGTCAGCACGTTCATGCTGCCGAACCAGTCATAGTTATTGGCGGTGATAGCGCTGTTTTCGCCACAGCTGAAATCCAGGAACGGCGAAACCTGCTGGCGGATTTTCTCAACCCATTCATTCACGGTTTCATTGGTGTTCAGCTTGCGCTCCGTGGCTTTAAAGCTCGGGTCGCCGATAAGACCGGTTGCGCCACCCACCAGAGCCACTGGCTTGTGCCCGTTCAGCTGAAAGCGTTTCAGGCAAAGCAAAGGCACCAGATGTCCCAAATGCAAGCTGTCTGCGGTAGGATCGAAACCGCAATAGAGTGCAATTGGCCCTTGCGCCAGTCGCTCTGCTAACGCTTCTTCATCCGTCACCTGGGCAATGAGGCCCCGCTCTTGCAATTGTTTAATCAGGTTGCTGCTCGCCATCAAAGACTCCGTTTGTTTGTACTCAGAAATATGTACTGAATGTGTGCAGATTCATGTCTGACATCATGCCGTGCATGTGCCTTTTCTCTCACCTTTACGGGGAACGACATAGAATAAAGCGCCCGTCGTCCGAGCGCTAGGAAATCGCGTATTTTTTCGTGGTCAGGGGGCGAGGCGGTCTATTTTCCAGCCAGTTTGAGGCTCTGCTTCGTCACGCTGGTAAATGAACCGATCGTGCAGACGATGTTCACCGCCCTGCCAGAACTCCATCGAATCCACTTTGACGCGGAAACCGCCCCAGAAACTTGGCAGCGGCACTTCGCCATTGCTGAATTTCTGTTTCAGTTCGAGGAATTTGCTTTCGAGCACGCCGCGTGCCGAAATTCGGCTGGACTGCTGCGAAACCCATGCGCCGATCTGGCTATCTTTCGGGCGGCTGGTGAAGTATTTCATGACTTCCAGCGTAGAGAGACGTTCTGCCTGACCGAGCACAATCACCTGCCGGTCCAGCATGTGCCACGGAAACAACAGGCTGATGCGTGAGTTGTTTGCCAGTTGCTGCGCCTTGCGACTCCCCAGATTGGTGTAAAACACCAGCCCCTTTTCGTCGTAGTGCTTAAGCAGCACAATGCGCTGGAAAGGCTGTCCGCGCTCATCAACCGTCGCCACCACCATCGCCGTCGGGTCAGCCAGACGGGCGTCACAGGCCTGTTTCAGCCAGTGTTCAAACAAAGGCAGCGGCTCAGGGGTTAAATCAGCACGACGCAGCCCGCCACGGGTGTATTCGCGGCGCGAGTCCGCAATATCAAACTCTTTGTTATCAGACATATGGATTAAGTTGCGTATCTAAGGAAGGTAAGCGCATTGTGCACCCGCCGCGTCAGGATCTCAATGTTCCTGACGCGGCGCGGAGTAAACGCAGCCAGCGCATCTGCAACTCGAAGTATGAAAGGGGTTATTTTTGGACGCAGTCGTCGATAATGACGTTCTCACCACGCTGCACAAAGGCCTGATTACCTTTAGACCAAAACGTGTAATGGCCATCGCTGTATTGGGTGCCAGAAGCGGACTCAATCTGTTTCAGTTTCAGCTGTTCACCATCGAGAACCATACTGACCTGCTGCGCCGGTTTATCCAGCGTGATCGTCAGCGGTAAGGTCCCGCACTGGTAGTGTAATTCTTCTGTCGGACTTTCGGTCTGGTGGCTGAACTGGCTGCATCCTGCCAGTGTGAATCCTGCTAACGTAGCGATAATCGCCTTTTTCATTCGGTGCTCCCTGATGGTCTTCAATTATCTCTTTTATGTACCACGCCCGCAGGCGCAGCACATTGAGATAAAACCGAGAACGCATCAGGAACGGGTTGAAACAACCGGATAAATTGCGCCGAGCAGAGTTTCACGACTTGCACCGGTAACCGACGGCAAATTGCCCGGCTGACCGGATAACGTGCGGAATGCCAGCCAGGCAAACGCCAGTGCTTCCATGTCATCACCGCTGATACCGCAGGCATCCGTGGTGCAAACTTCCGTGCCCGGCAACATGGCTGAGAGTCGCGCCATCAGTAACGGATTGCGCGCCCCGCCGCCACACACCATCAGCCGGTCGCATCCGCCAGCCAGTTGCACTTGCTCGGCGATGCTTACTGCGGTCAGTTCAGCCAGCGTCGCCTGCACATCCGGCGGGGAGATTTCAGGAGCACGCGCCAGTTGCTTTTCCAGCCACGCCATATTGAAATATTCACGCCCGGTACTTTTCGGTGCAGGTTCGGCAAAGTAAGGATCAGACAGCATCTGCTGGAGCAAACGTAAGTTCACCCGCCCCTGATTTGCCCATTCAGCCCCTTTATCATATGGCTGTGCCAGATGACGCCAGACCCACGCATCCATCAACATATTTCCCGGACCGGTATCGTAACCACGCACCGGCTGGCCCGGCAGCAGCATTGAAAGATTCGCGATGCCGCCAATATTGAGGATCATACGGCGCTCGGCCGGATCAGCCAGCAATGCCTGATGGAAAGCAGGCACCAGCGGCGCGCCCTGCCCGCCCCATGCCATATCCCGGCGACGGAAATCGCCCACGGTGGTAATGCCGGTCATGGCCGCAATGCGGTTGTTATCACCCAGCTGCATAGAAAATGTCGTGTCACCTTTCGGCTGGTGCCAGACAGTTTGCCCGTGGCAGCCAATGGCGGTCACTTCGTCAGGGGAGATATTGGCATTTTTCAACAAACCTAATACGGCCTCACCGAACAAAATACCCAGCTGAGTATCAAGCGTCCCGACCTGTTCAAGCGTCACCTGTTGGCCCTGACACATCCCGAGGATCGCATTTTTCAAAGCCAGAGGAATAGGATGTGAATAGCTGGCTTGCTGCGCGACCATGTGCTCATCAATGGCGGCCAGTACGACATCAACACCGTCGAGACTGGTGCCGGACATCACACCGATATAGCGACCTGACTTCATAGATAACATCCTTAACTCTCCAGGAAACTCGTCAGAAAAAGTAATCACCACAGAGTAATCGGTATTTGAAGGGCAACGCCATGAGTTACTGATTTTTTATTACATGGTGTGATGACTTCGTGTTTTTCTTGTTACGTTTTTTATTCCTGAAAATAGCCGTGTTGTAAAAACCACCAATAACAACATCGGATACCCGTATTTTTGATTGCGCACTTTGCTGTCTAAAACGTAAACCTGCGTTTATTATTAGTTGAGCACGCCTTCTGTATACTAGGTGGAAGTGAAACAAGTATGTTATATGACACCTTCGACACTGATGTTGAACTTGTGCACTGTTTTTTCTCTGTTGGTGCCGCTACTCTCAAACGTATGCAGCAGCATAATAAAGGAGCTATTTATGATTAAGCGTTTACTCGTCGTCGCCCTTGCCGGTGTTTCCCTTGCTGGCTGCGTCAGCGATAACTCTCTGTCTGGCGATGTTTACTCCGCATCCCAGGCGAAGCAAATTCAGCAAGTGACCTACGGCACCATCGTGTCTACCCGTGCAGTACAAATCCAGGGCGGAGATGATGCAAACATCGTCGGCGCACTTGGTGGTGCGGTATTGGGTGGTTTCCTGGGGAATACCGTCGGTGGGGGTACCGGACGTAGTCTGGCAACCGCTGCAGGTGCAGTCGCAGGTGGCGTTGCAGGTCAGGGTGTGCAAAGTTCGCTTAACCGTTCAAACGGCGTAGAACTGCAAATTCGTCGTGATGACGGTACAACCATTCAGGTGGTTCAGAAAGTCGGAGCAACCAAATTCAGCGTCGGCCAGCGTGTGAGCATGGCCAGCAGCGGTAGCACAATTACTGTGTCCCCTGGCGCCTGATTTTCCCGGTCTCAACGCAAAAAACCGAAGCCAGTGGCTTCGGTTTTTTTTTATGGGTAATTCTTTTCTGTCGGATCAAAAGCAACGCTGTGTGACGTAATAAAAGTCGATTTTTATGATTTGCTTTGCAGGGAAGCAATATTTTTTTCCAGCCGGGACAACATCCCGCCCAGTTGTTCGATTTCAGAAGAAGACATGCCGGACAAAATCTCTTTACGCGTGCAATCAATAACTGATTCCATTTCATTAATGATCGGTGCGGCTTCTTCAGTCAGCTTGATGCGCTTAGCACGGCGATCGCTCGCACAAGTCTGACGGGTGATCAGCTTCTTTTCTTCCAGTTGATCAAGCGTACGAACCAGAGACGGTTGCTCAATCCCGATGGCTTTCGCCAGCTGAATCTGAGACTGCTCCGGAGGTAACATATTGATATTATGAAGTGTTACCCAATGTGTTTGCGTGAGTTCCAACGGTTTTAACCGATCGTCAATCAACGCACGCCAGGCACGAACTAATCGTGCTAGATCTGACCCCAGATTCGATTCCAATTATCCCCTCCTTATAATTAGCATGCTAAGATAACTCCCCAGAGTTTAGCTTAGTTTTAGGAACATTAATCGAGAAATTACAATTCTATATATAATAGTAGGTACGATTGCATCCGGAAGCAGAGTCTCTGCTTCCAAAGTTAAGCTTGTTTATAACACAATCACTGGCAGAGATTAATATTGTGAATGCGCAAATGTTTCACTCAGGCTTCCCGCTACCGGATCTGGTCCTGGGTGCCTCACTTTATTTCCCCCCGATGTTCAAAGCATTTTTACTGGGATTCGTATTCTGGCTTTTGATACATCGCGTGCTGCGTGATTGGATTTATTCCGGTGAAGTCTGGCATCCCACCCTGATGGATTTATCTCTTTTTGTGATCTCTATTTGTGCCGCACTGATGCTTATGGTGAACCTCTGAAATGAAATTTAAGACACTCAAATATTTCTCTACCGTGCTGGTTTTCGCGGTCGCAATTTGTGCAGGCTGGTGGATGTGGAATTATTATATGCAATCGCCCTGGACCCGGGACGGCAAAGTGCGCGCCGAGATTGTCAATATCACGCCGGAAGTTTCGGGGCGCATTATTGAAATAAATATCCATGATAACCAGTTTGTTAAAAGCGGAGACCCGCTTTTCAGTCTGGATCCGGTGCCTTTTAAAATCGCTGTTGATAATGCCGAAGCTGCGGTAGCGAAAGCCGCGGCTGATTTAGCCAAAGCCAGTCACGAAGCCCGGCGCCGCAGAGGGCTGGGTACCAATGTTATTTCCGCCGAATCCCTCGATGAATCCAATATCAGCGCCAAAGCTATGCAGGCGGCCTATCAGGCGGCACAGGCATCATTAGAACAGGCCAAATGGAATCTAAGTAAAACCACAATTGTTGCGCCGACTGATGGTTATATCACCAATCTGCAAACTCGCCGTGGAAACTATGCCACGTCCGGGACACCGCTGGTCGGGCTGGTGGATATTCATTCTTTCTACATTCTGGGATATTTCGAAGAAACCAAACTCAAAAATATTCGCGAAGGCAACATGGCGGATATCACACTATTTAACGGCAATATTCCGTTGCAGGGTCGGGTCGAAAGTATTGGCCGGGCTATTTATGACCAGAGCCTCGATGCCCCGGAAGATTTGCTGATGAATGTGAAACCCAATGTGCCGTGGGTACGTCTGGCCCAGCGCGTGCCGGTGCGTATTCAGCTTGAGAATGTGCCGGAACACGTGGTGCTGGTTGCCGGAACCACCTGCACAATCGCAATCCGTAATTAAGGTGGCGCAGTGAATCTTTCCTGGCTCGAATGGAAAAATACTCCGTGGGGAAAGGCCAGTTGGGGACAATGGCGCTACGCCCTGCGCAATTCCATCGCGATGATACTGGCGCTTTATATCGCTTTTGAATTTCAGATGGACGAGCCTTACTGGGCCCTGACCTCGGCAGCGGTGGTGAGTTTCCCCACCGTCGGCGGCGTTATCAGTAAAAGTATCGGGCGAATTATGGGCAGCCTGCTGGGTGCCGTGGGCGCGGTGTTTATTGCCGGACATTGTCTGAATGAGCCCTGGCTCTTCACTTTTGCCATTGCCGCATGGCTGGGGATTTGTACCTACGTCTCCAACCATTATCAGAACAACGTCTCTTATGCGTTTGCCCTGGCAGGTTACACGGCGGCAATCATTGCGTTCTCCACCGTAGACGTCACCGATGCGACACAGATTTTTGATATCGCACAGGCGCGTGTCGGCGAAGTCATCACCGGTATTTTGTGCGGTGGTTTTATGATGATGGTGCTGCCCAGTACGTCCGACAGTGATGCCCTGCTCACCTCGCTGCGCAAAATGCATACCCGGTTGCTGGAACATGCGCAATTGTTGTGGCGTACGGAAATTTCAGATCAGATCAGAACGTCGCACGAAGGATTGATCGGCCAGATCCTGACCATGAATCTTCTGCGTATCCAGGCATTCTGGAGCCATTACCGCCTGCGTCGCCAAAATAATGTCGTTAATTATTTACTGCATCAGCAATTACGCATGACCAGCTACATTTCCAGCCTGCGCCGGATGCTGCTGAACTGGCCCAATCCCCCGGAAAACTTACAAGAGGTACTGGTCGTTTTGCTTGATGAACTGCGTAAGCCGGACACGGATAAATTCAAGCTGTCCAGAATTCTGCTGCATATTCAGCCACAGGATACGTCTGATTTCCGCCATCAGGCTTTCTGGCACCGTTTACGCGATTTTTGCTGGCTATATCTTCGCAGTGAACGTTGGTTGCAGCGGGTGGAAAATGCCAACGCAGCCAAAGCCGACACTCTCCAGCCACCGAAAATCAGCCATCTTGCCCAGCACACCGATACCCTTGAGGCCGCGTACAACGGGCTGCGGACATTTTTGTGTATTGTGATCGGTTGCGCCTTCTGGATGACGACGCAGTGGGATTCAGGTGCCGGTGCGGTGGCACTGACGGCTGTCAGTTGCGTGCTTTATTCTTCCACGGCCTCGCCGATCAGCAGTATCACGCTGTTAATAAAATCATTGGGGTTACTGTTTGTCGGCTGTTTCCTGCTGAAATTTGGGCTGATGGTCCAAATCGACAATTTCTGGGTGTTCTGCGCTTTCTTCCTGCCGATGTTAGTAACGATGCAGATGATGAAACTACAATACAAAAGTTACGCCGGTTTATGGGGGCAAATGATTGTGTTTATGGGATCTTTTTTAGCCGTCACGAATCCGCCGGATTACGACTATCAGTCTTTTATGAATGACGGCGTAGCGAAAATTGCCGGTGTGATGTTGGCCGGAATTGCCTTTCAGGTGTTAAGGCCCAGCTCTGATAAGCGCAAAAGCCGTCGCATTATCCGCGCCCTGCGTCGTGATTTTATGGATCAGCTTAGCCGTAACCCCTCGCTGAGCCATTTCCAGTTTGAATCCCTGATTTATCACCGGATGAATCAGCTCAATCAAAGTAAAGATCACCTCTCCCGAACCTGGTTATTACGCTGGGGTGTGGTGCTGCTTAATTGCAGCCATATTGTCTGGCAGTTACGCGAATGGGAAACCCGCTCGGATCCGCTGTCTGCGGTGCGGGATGTGTGTATTCATTGTCTGAAAGGGGTAATGACGGAGCGCGGCGTCAGCCATGAAAATCTGGACGCCACGTTGATTGAGTTAATGCGGATGAGCAATTCACTGGCTCACCATCCGGAACCTGCAGCGCGTGAACTGGCAGGCGTGATCTGGCGTTTATACTGCTCGCTGTCACAATTGCAGCAGGCCATCTCAACAGAAGATGGCCCGGCGGATCCCGCGGTCAGCGCCACAAAACCCGCGTGAAAACATTAAGGTACATCAAATCCTAATGCGGCTTTACGAATGCGGAACCATTGCTGACGGGTCATTTCCAGAGACAATGACTTCAGCGCTGACTGCACGCGCCCGATTTTGCCCGAGCCGATAATCGGCAACGGCTGAGACGGCAGCCGCGTGACCCAGGCGTAGACCACCTGTTCAATAGTGTCTGCGCCAATTTCATTCGCCACAGTCTGAAGTTCATCACGCAGCGGCTGGAATTCTGTATCGCTGAACAGACGACCGCCCCCCAGACAGGACCACGCCATCGGTTTGATACGCAGTTGCTGGCAAAGATCCAACGTGCCGTCAAGAATGGCGGGCTGATGAATGGGGGAAATTTCTAGCTGATTGGTCACCAGCGAAAATGGCAGACGCGATTGCAACAAGCTGAACTGTGCCGGGGTGAAGTTGGACACACCGAAATGTTTTACTTTGCCGCATTTATGCAACCGCGTGAACGCCTCAGCGACTTCATCGGCATCCATCAGCGGATCCGGGCGGTGGATCAGCAATAAATCCAGATAATCGGTACGCAGATTGCGCAGTGATTGCTCCGCACGATCCACAATGTACTGCGTATCCGTAATGTAATGACCGATTTTGTTGTCGGGATCTGCCGTGGTGGCGATGCCGCATTTACTGACCAGTTGCATTTTTTCGCGCAAAGAGGGGTTAAGACGCAACGCCTCACCAAATGCCGCTTCACACTGATAGCCGCCATAAATATCTGCATGATCGACTGTCGTAATGCCCATTTCAATGTGCTGTTCCATGAACGCCAGAACCTGTTGCGGCGTCATGTTCCATTCCATCAGCCGCCAGTAACCACAAATCAGCGTTGAAAATACCGGCCCTTGCGGAGAAATCGGGGTGTGTGCTTCCATTGTGAATCCCTTATATTTTCGATTTTCGACCCACAGAATACACAACGCCCGTGGTGCTGTATTGATGCGACGAGCAAGAATTGTCAGGAAGCGGACCGCCGTCACGATGGCGATAAATGACAGGTGAAATCAGAACAACTCCGGTTGCTGCGGCAAGGGTTCGTCCGGCTGTTTTCCTGCACGTTGCTGGCGCAGCAGGCGTTGCTGACATAACCGCAGCACATGGCGTTTTTCTGTGTCAGTCATTTTTATCCAGCCGAAACGCTCCTCGCGACTGCGCAGGCAGCCACGGCAATAACCGCGTTCATCTGCCTGACAAATGCCACGGCATGGACTGGGGATGTCAAAAAATTCGAGCTGCTGAGCCACACACCCTCCGCAAATAACGGTGAACATTTATTCAAGACGCTTTCCTGCTATCCCGCAAGGTAATTTACGTCTTGTGTTTCATTCTTCAAATATCTGCAACACAGATCTGCTACCGTCCGTTTAGCCGTTTTCACCTGTCGGAAAATGGCCCTACTGTTTCGCAAGCCCTCACCAAGAAAACAGAGGTTTGCCCTCACCTCAGCCGGCACCCGCCGGCTCTTTTTCAATCTTTTTTGCCCTTAAAGTATGGATGCAAACCTGAAATCAGGATGCGTTTGGTGAAAAAGCACCGTGCGCGTAGTCACAAACAGGTCAGATGCGATAGAAAGGTGGCATTAAGAAAGGGTCGTTTGACGTGAAAGTTATCCATGAACGTCTTACCGATCAGTCCATTAACGTCGGAGTTATTGAAATGACCAAGCTTTTCACCCCCATTGTTGTCGGTAAAAACACGTTGTCTAACCGTGTCTTTATGGCACCGCTTACCCGTCTGCGCAGCATCGAACCGGGTGACATCCCTACAACGCTCATGGGCGAATATTACGCACAGCGCCACAGTTCTGGCCTGATCATTACTGAAGCCACTCAGGTTTCATTCCAGGCGAAAGGGTATGCCGGCGCACCTGGCCTGCATACGCCGGAACAAGTCGCTGCATGGAAAAAAATCGTGGACGGCGTACATCAGAAAGACGGGCGCATTGCGGTTCAGCTGTGGCACACCGGACGTATCTCGCATAACAGCGTTCAGCCTGACAACCAGACACCGGTCGCGCCTTCGGCCGTCAACCCGAACACGCGGACCAGCTTGCGTGATGAGCAAGGTCACGCCATTCGTGTCGATTGCCCGACACCGCGCGCCTTAGCGCTCAGCGAAATTCCGGGGATCGTGAATGATTTCCGTCATGCTGCCGCCTGCTCCGCCGAAGCTGGTTTCGATTACATCGAACTGCATGCCGCGCACGGCTATCTGCTGCATCAGTTTATGTCTCCGGCGTCCAACCTGCGTGAAGATGAATACGGCGGCAGCATTGAAAACCGTACCCGTCTGACGCTGGAAGTGGTTGATGCTGCCATCGGGGCTATTGGCGCTGAACGTGTGGGCATCCGCATTTCGCCAATGGGTCCCTTCAACGGGCTGGATAACGGCGAAGATCAGGAACAGGCGGCTATCTACCTGCTCGATGAACTGAACAAGCGCAAACTCGCTTACCTGCATATCTCCGAACCGGACTGGGCTGGCGGCAAACCTTACTCCACAGAATTCCGGGCGGTGATCCGTGCGCATTATCAGGGTGTGATTGTGGGGGCTGGTGCTTACACCGCAGAAAAAGGCGAAGAACTGATCGAAAAAGGTTATATCGATGCCGTGGCATTTGGCCGCAGCTATATCGCGAACCCTGATCTGGTTGAGCGCCTGAAATCTCATGCGCCTCTCAACGAACCCAAACCGGAAACTTTCTACGGCGGCGGTGCGCAAGGCTATACCGATTATCCGACACTGTAATAATTAAAAAGAGTGATTCACTTCTTGCAGCAGAAGAGGCCCTCCTTCTGCTGTTTTTTTTGGTCAGTCATTCAACAAGCCGTCGCCGTAATACAGACAAAACGGCGGCTATCAGTTAGGCTTGACCCGTTAACTCTCATCCTGCAAATAAAGAGGAACCTATGCGTTTACTCCACACCATGCTTCGCGTTGGCGATCTGCAACGTGCTATCAGCTTCTATACCGATGTTTTAGGTATGCGTTTGCTGCGTACCAGCGAAAACACTGAATATAAATACTCTCTGGCTTTCGTCGGTTATACCGAAGAAAGTGAAGGTGCAGTGATCGAACTGACCTATAACTGGGGCGTCGACAGCTATGACATCGGCACGGCTTACGGTCATATCGCATTGGGCGTTGATAACGTCGCGCAAACCTGTGATGACATCCGTAATGCAGGCGGGAAAGTGACCCGTGAAGCCGGCCCGGTCAAAGGCGGATCTACCATTATCGCGTTTGTAGAAGATCCGGACGGCTATAAAATCGAGCTGATCGAATCCAAACACGCAGGTCAGGGGCTGGGGAATTAATCTTCCCCGAACACTGGCAGGGGCGCAATCGCGCCCTTTTTTATTGACCCATTTTTGCCACAACCCTGCAAGTGGCGGCAAAATTTGCCATAATGCGTGCTGAATTCGATGAAGATAAGAAACTAATGGCCGAGAATAGTGACATTAACGCCCTGAGAGGCCGTTTTCGTGGTTTTTATCCCGTGGTTATCGACGTAGAAACCGCCGGATTTAATGCCAAAACCGATGCGCTGCTGGAAATTGCAGCCATCACCCTGAAGATGGATGAGGACGGCTGGCTGCAAAGCGATGAGACCGTGCATTTCCACGTCGAGCCCTTTGAAGGCGCGATACTGGTGCCGGAAGCCCTGGCGTTTAACGGTATCGATCCGACCAATCCGTTACGCGGTGCAGTCAGTGAATATGAAGCCCTGCACGAGATTTTCAAAGTCATCCGTAAAGGGATGAAAGAGCAAAACTGTAACCGCGCGATCATCGTGGCGCACAACGCCAATTTTGATCACAGCTTCCTGATGGCAGCGGCTGAACGTGCCGGACTGAAACGTAATCCGTTCCACCCTTTTGCCACGTTTGATACCGCCGCATTAAGCGGGCTGGTGCTTGGGCAAACGGTGCTGGCAAAAGCCTGTATCAGCGCGGGCATCGTCTTTGACAGCAGCCAGGCACATTCTGCGTTGTATGACACCGAGCGCACAGCCGAGTTGTTCTGCGAGCTGGTCAACCGCTGGAAACGCTTAGGAGGCTGGCCTCTGGCGCTTTCAGACGAAGAAGTCGAAGACGAAACAGCATCGGAAGAAAATCAGCAATAACAACTTTTGCACCGAACTGAAGACAAAAAAAGAGCGACATCATGTCGCTCTTTTTACTTTCCGGCCGAAAAACCGTTAGTCTTCTGTCGTATTACTCTCTTCAGAAGATTTGTATTTCTCAGCGGTTTCTTTGATCAACTGCTGCAGTTCACCGCGCTGGAACATCTCAACCACGATGTCGCAGCCGCCAACCAGTTCACCGTCAACCCACAGTTGCGGGAACGTTGGCCAGTTAGCAAATTTTGGCATCTCAGCACGGATGTCCGGGTTCTGCAGGATATCCACGTAAGCGAAACGCTCGCCACAGGCTGAAAGCGCCTGAACAGCCTGAGCGGAGAAACCGCAGCTTGGCAGTTTTGGCGAACCTTTCATGTACAGCAGAATCGGGTTTTCAGAAACTTGCTTCTGAATTTTTTCAATTGTTGGAGTGGTCATTTCTTGCTTCCTCAAGCCGGTACAGGCTGTCACGATCATTACTCTTCACGCGCAGCATAAAGAGACGGTGCGCAATCACAATACCTTCTATTGTAACGATGGCAGCCATCAGATAAAAACGCCATTTTTTGTGGGGTCTTTCTCAATACTGGCATTTTGTTTAACAATCTTTAATGTGTGCGCTCAGGCTCACATCTTTAAACATTCATTGAGAATAACATTTTTGGCGTTCACCGATAACGCCAGATTTGCAAAATTCCATTCTTTAACTCAAATATTAACACCATGAAAAGTGGTTATTTTTTTGACTAAAAATGGCGGTTATTTCGACATAAAAAAAGCCATTAACTTTTTCTCACAATATGATCTAGAATCGAGTCAATTCGTGCTTTTTTGTCAGGTTCTTTTAGGCAATACTCTGACATCCCTGATGTTTAACCTACCACTCATGGTAACGAAGCTATGCGCTTACTGTTCACGCTTTTTGTGCTGCTCTTTACCCAGCTATTTCTGAATATGGCACATGCATCGCCGCAGACACGTGTTTCTGCCGATCAGCGTAAAAGCCATGTTAATCAGGCTGCACCTGAAGAACGGCGAAAGCGAAAAACGGTGGCCGCGAAAACCAGTAAAAAAACTAAAATCGCGCCAGTGACAGAACAAAAAATTCAGGACAAGAATTCGAAGAAGAAAGTTAAAAGTACCGAACTGGCTAAACGAAAGACCACGACGGAGAAAAGTGTCAAAACGACCCGGGCCGAAAGTAAAAAAGAAAAGACACTGAAGACCACGCGGGCCGAAAGCAAAACAGAGAAACACGCCAAAACCCGTTCACTCGCGAAAAACAGCACGGAAAGGGTCAGTAAAAAAGAAGCGTATGGCCGGCACCGTAAAGGTAAAAAGCCCGAAGAAGACAGCAAACCGATTACGCTAAGTGCAACGCATAAAAAACGCTATCAGCATGCCCAGCAAACGGCGATGACCAAACTGATGCATCAGGTAGGAAAACCATATCGCTGGGGCGGAACCTCGCCGAATACCGGTTTTGATTGCAGCGGCTTAGTCTATTACGCCTACAAAGATTTGATCCGTATTAAAATGCCACGCACAGCGAATGAAATGTATCACCTGCGCGATGCGGCTCCGGTCAAACGCGGCGAACTTGAAAGCGGTGATCTGGTGTTCTTCAGAATCAATAACCGCGGCGCTGCAGACCATGTTGGTGTTTACGTGGGGAACGGCAAGTTTATTCAGTCTCCAAGAACGGGCGAAGACATTAAAATCACCTCTCTCGGCGACGATTACTGGCAAGATCATTATGTGGGTGCACGCCGGGTAATGACGCCGAAAACGATCCGATAATAAACAATTCGTTAAGTCTGAAGTTTCGCTAATCAGCCATTGAATAGCATTTAACGAAGAGTTTCTGCAGGGAAGAGTATCGGCGGTAACGGCCACTGCGTAAAATTGAAAAGGGCGATTCCTGTAACAGGAATCGCCCTTTTTTATAGCGGTTCACTTACTGAATCAGTTCATCACCGCAGTGAAGCTGAAAGCGATAATCATAAGCAAAGCGCATACCGTGGTGATCAACGATAATTTCAGGTTGCTGTCCATCAAACCCCCCTTTCGGATCAAATTGTGGCATTTTTTAAGCCACACTAATTGTGTGCCAACGCATTTTCGCATAATTAACATTTAAAATCTTGTGCTGAATGACAATGTATCCCTGAGAATTTTACTTCCACTTTCCTGCATTATAAGAGAAAATTGTCGGTTAACACGCCTGTGTGCCGGTTGATTTCACCCGAGAGCATTTCACGCCTCATTCTGAAGAATCCACCCAACGATTTCACTGCCCTTTTAGAAGCCAGCAGTGAGATCCACGCAAGCAAACGATTAACATAATGCTAACGTGCTGAAACACGTGAGTTCAGGAGTCATTGTTTACATGGCAACGATTAAAGATGTCGCAAAGCGCGCTGGCGTTTCCACTACAACCGTGTCGCACGTCATCAATAAAACACGTTTCGTCGCCGAAGAAACCAAAGAAGCGGTTCTCCTTGCAATCAAAGAGTTACATTACTCGCCGAGTGCTGTAGCCCGCAGTCTGAAGGTCAATAACACCAAAACGATCGGTCTGCTTGCCACCTCCAGCGAAGCGCCCTATTTTGCCGAAGTGATTGAAGCCGTAGAAAACAGCTGCTTCTCCAAAGGCTATACGCTGATTTTGTGTAACTCGCATAATAATCTGGAAAAACAACAAGCCTACCTGCAAATGCTGGCGCAAAAACGCGTCGATGGCTTGCTGGTGATGTGCGCGGAATATCCTGATGAGTTGCTCAATATGCTCGAGGAGCACCGTTCGATCCCAATGGTGGTCATGGACTGGGGCGAAGCGCGTAAGAACTTCACCGACAGCATTATTGATAATGCTTTCGAAGGGGGTTACATGGCCGGGCGTTATCTGATTGAACGCGGTCATCGTGATATTGGGGTGATCCCGGGCCAACTGGCACGTAATACCGGCGGTGGCCGCTTCCAGGGTTTTGTGAAAGCACTGACTGAAGCCAATATTCCGCTGCGTGACGAATGGGTGGTTCAGGGCGATTTCGAGCCGGAATCGGGCTATCAGGCGATGCATAAAATTCTGATGCAGAAGCACCGCCCGACTGCCGTATTTTGTGGCGGCGATGTGATGGCAATGGGCGCAATCTGTGCCGCAGACGAACTGGGCCTGCGCGTTCCTCAGGATATTTCCGTGATCGGTTACGACAATGTGCGTAACGCCCGTTACTTCTCCCCCGCGCTGACAACCGTGCATCAGCCGAAAGAACGTCTGGGTGAAATGGCCTTTACCATGTTGCTGGACAGAATTGTCAGTAAGCGTGAAGAGTCTCAGACCATTGAGGTGCATCCGAAACTGGTCGAACGCCGTTCCGTAGCCGATGGTCCGTACCGCGATTACCGCCGTTAACAGATATCGAACGCCTGCAGATGCAGGCGTTTTTTTCTAATCACGCAGCCATTCCTGATTCATGGTTTCTGTATCGCCCATATATTCCAGCAACCAGGCCAGCGAGGGTGACGGATTGCTTTGATCCCACGTCAGGCAACACGGGCTGTCGGGAAACGTATTTTCCAGCGTCAGCACCTGCAACTTTTTCTGTTCTATCCACGGCGTGACGCGATGAACCGGCATCATACCCACGCATAAGCCTTCGGTCAGGCATTCCAGCGCACAGGTCCAGTCTGGCACGACCAGCCGCCGCTGGTTATCAAGCGTCCATGTATCCCGCTTAGGCAATGTCCGGGAGGTGTCTTCCAGACAGAGTGCAGGATAAGGCCGCAACTCATCATCATTCAGCGCGCCGGATAACTGAGCCAGCGGATGTTGCGGGCTGACGACGCAATGCCAGTCCATAAATCCCATGTCACGAAAACTGAAGCCCCCGCCAACCGGTATCGCGCGTGTAGCACCGATCGCCACGTCTGCCCGCCCGTCAACCAGCGCATCCCAGACACCATTAAACACTTCTGAGTGAATAATGAGTTCGGTGTCCGCAAAATGGCGGTAGAAATCGAGCACCAGACGCCGTGTCCGTGCGGGTTTTACAATCCGGTCAACCGCCACACGTAATTCGCCGCGCCAGCCGTTCGCCACCTGCTGACACTGCCGGCGCGTGGCTATCATTTTTTTTGTCAGAATCCGCGCTTCATCGACAAAAACCTTTCCCGCAGGCGTCAGTACCACGTCACGATGGCGACGTTCAAACAACGGCACGGCCAGCCACTGCTCAAGCTGACGGACGGTATAGCTGATAGCAGAAGGTACGCGGTGCAAATCTTGCGCTGCCGCACTAAAACTACCTGTTCTTGCCACGGCATCTACCACTTCAAGGGCGTATTCTGACCACATAATTCAGCCTTCAATATTTTTGATAGCAGAGTGCAAATATTAGCGTTTCACAAGCCTGTTATCAAAGCGTTAAACTCCGCCTCCGGTATGTAATCTGCATCACATCATCTGCAATAAATAAATTAATGAGACGATAATGAAACCCTCCTTTGGATTTATGCTCTATCTCGCGGGACTGAGCATGCTGGGCTTTTTAGCCACTGATATGTATCTGCCTGCGTTCAGCGCCATGCAAACCAGTCTGATGACCAGCCCCGGGATGATCAGCGCAAGTCTGAGCATTTTTCTCGGCGGATTTGCTCTCGGTCAGTTGTTATGGGGGCCGTTGTCAGACAGGATCGGCCGTAAACCGGTATTGCTTCTTGGTCTGACACTGTTTGCGGTCGGTTGTCTGGGCGTTATCTGGGTTGAGAATGTACGCGCCCTTCTGGCCCTGCGCTTCTTACAGGCGATGGGCGTTTGTGCCGCCGCAGTCACCTGGCAGGCAATCGTTGTTGACCGTTTCTCTGCCGATGTGGCGAAAAAAACCTTCGCCAGCATTATGCCGTTAGTGGCTCTTTCTCCGGCACTGGCACCATTACTTGGTGCGTGGGTACTCAATCATTTTGACTGGGAAGCCATTTTTGCTCTGCTGACCGCAGTCGCCGTCGTCCTGGTGCTGACGACGCTGACTCTGCGTGAGAATAAACCGGCAAAACAAGCGAAGGCTGATAAAACAGGGTTTGCGACGTTACTGAAATCGCCTGTTTACAGCGGGAATGTCATGATTTATGCCGCCTGTTCAGCCGGATTCTTTGCGTGGTTAACGGGTTCACCGTTTATCCTGAGCGACATGGGTTATTCACCCGGTGCCATCGGGCTGAGCTATGTCCCGCAGACTATTGCTTTCCTGCTTGGTGGTTTTGGTTGCCGTGTTGTGATCAGCAAGCTGGACGGTAATAAAATTCTGCCATGGTTACTGGCGGGTTACGGCGTCAGTATGGTGACTTTGTTCTGTGTTGCCATGTTCACGGATGCCGGGCTGATTAGCCTGCTGATCCCTTTCTGTCTGATGGCTTTGGTGAATGGTGCAACCTACCCAATTGTTGTCGCAAATGCATTAATGCCGTTTCCTGCTAATACAGGCAAGGCGGCAGCATTGCAAAATACGCTGCAGCTCGGGTTGTGCTTCCTTGCCAGCTTGCTGGTTTCCGCATTTATTGTGCATCCGCTCATGGCGACAGTCACGATCATGCTGTCTACACTATTGTTGGTAGTTTTGGGTCGCTGGCTCTCTTTGCGGCATGAAATCACGCAAGACAATGGACAGAAATCAGAGCAGGAAACTCAGACAAGGCATGCTAATTAATAGTGATAATACCCTGATGCAACAGTCACTTAACGGGCATTTTCATTCATCACGATTAACTATTGAGAATGCCTGCCAGCGAGCCTATACTCAACAAAACCAAATAAAATAGCACTTTTACAAAACTTTTATCACATACTTAAGCCAGACGCGCGGACAGTGTCACACTTATTTTTTTGTACTTTTTCAAGGATGATTTTCCTGCACGTCTTACGGCGCGCAGGCGTTCTTCTTAATTTCCTCTGTTGGTGTCGAATATCGGGCGAGGCGCTAGTCGTCTGTTCTCATAAAGACCTGCAAAAATAGCCTTTGCTTTTCCCGGCAGGTTAATAAGTCAGAAGAGAAAGTGATGGAGAAGCTATGAGTTCATCGTGTATAGAAGATCAAAGCATTCAGGACAATCAGTGGTACCGGATCGCCAGTGAAATGCTGGCGATGGCAGATATTCAGGTAAACGGTAATCGTCCTTTCGACCTTAAAGTAAAAAACACTGACTTCTTTAAGCGTGTTTTACAGGAAGGTTCTCTGGGCCTCGGTGAAAGTTATATGGACGGTTGGTGGGAATGCGACCGTCTGGATATCTTTTTCCAGCGCGTTATTCGTGCCGGTTTGGAAAGTAAACTCCCCCACCATTTTAAAGATACTTTACGTGTCGCCGCAGCACGCCTGACCAATCTGCAATCCCGCAAACGGGCGTGGATTGTTGGCAAAGAGCATTATGATCTGGGGAATGATTTATTTACTCTGATGCTCGACCCGTACATGCAATATTCCTGCGGCTACTGGAAAGAGGCCACTACGCTTGAAGAAGCACAGGAAGCAAAACTCAAAATGATCTGTGACAAGCTGCAATTAAAACCGGGACAGCGCTTGCTGGATATCGGTTGCGGCTGGGGTGGATTATCAGAGTTTGCGGCAAGAAATTATGGCGTGAGCGTTGTGGGTGTCACGATTTCTGCTGAACAACAAAAACTGGCTCAAAAACGCTGTGAAGGGCTGGATGTCACAATCCTGCTGCAGGATTACCGTGACCTTAATGATCAGTTTGACCGCATTGTTTCTGTCGGAATGTTTGAGCATGTGGGTCCGAAAAATTATCAGACCTATTTTAATGTCGCCAAACGCAATATCAAACCTGACGGCATTTTCCTGCTGCACACCATCGGTTCTAATAAAACAGACCTTAATGTCGATCCGTGGATTGATAAATACATCTTCCCCAACGGTTGCCTGCCGTCGGTTCAACAAATTGCACAAACCAGTGAGTCATTATTTGTAATGGAAGACTGGCACAATATCGGCGCTGATTATGACCGCACGCTGATGGCGTGGAATGAACGCTTCCAGAAACACTGGCCGGAACTGGCGGAAAAATACGGTGAACGTTTCCACCGCATGTTCACCTACTACCTGAATGCCTGCGCCGGTGCTTTCCGCGCCCGGGACATTCAGTTGTGGCAAGTCGTCTTTAGCCCGCAAGGCGTTGATGGCGGAATGCGCGTACCACGCTGATGGTTGTATGCGTTAGCTAATAAAAAACCGGACACTGAATGTCCGGTTTTTTTATGTCAATAAAGGGTCTGAGATAACTTATTCGGCTTTATCGATCATCGCCTGTGCCGTAGCGATCGCCGCTTCACGACTGGCTAATACGCGTTCGACCGTATCGACAATCGCCTGAGTTTGCGGATCGATTTCGATATTAATTTTGTCGCCCAGACGTTTCGTGCCCAGCGTTGTGCGTTGCAAGGTTTCCGGAATTAAATGTACACAGAAACGGGTGCGGGTCACTTCACCGATGGTGAGACTAATACCGTCGATCCCGATATAACCTTTATGTAATACATATTTCATCAAATCTTCATGCGGCATACGGAACCAGATCTGACGGTTATTTTCTGACGTCAGGATTTTTGCCACTTCCGCCGTACAAATAATATGACCAGACATTAAATGTCCGCCAATTTCATCATTAAAACGCGCTGCACGTTCCAGATTAACTGAGTCGCCCTCTTTCAGTTCGCCCAGATTTGTCAGGCGCAGGGTTTCTTTCATCAGATCAAAACTCACCAGGTCACCGTTCACTTCAGTCACCGTCAGGCAGCAACCGTTGTGTGATACCGATGCGCCGAGTTGCAGGTTATCCAGCATATCTTCAGGTAAACGAACAACATGGGTACGGAAATTGGGTTTCTCGTCGATCGATACGACCGTGCCGGTTCCCTGTACAATTCCGGTAAACATAGCCTTTTCCTCAATGTTTGAATCTGTTGTATTAAAACGTCACTCCGTTCAGTTTGCCGCAGAATTAATTGAAAGCCAAATCTCTGCAAGAAGAAATAGCACCGTCTGCTTCAATTCCATTATTTAACCAGCTATTAACAGCTTTGTTTGCTTAAAAATACCGACAATGTACAATCTTCGGACTATTTCTCTCTGTTTAATGCCATCTGTTGTGGCGTTTTTTATTCAATATAATCAAGAAAAAAGGTGTATCTGTGCAGAAGTACCTTGCAGAAGCGCGGGTTTTGTTAGCGCTTGCCATCCCGGTCATCCTTGCGCAAATAGCCCAGACATCCATGGGCGTTGTGGACACAATAATGGCGGGATCGGTCAGTGCCACGGACATGGCTGCCGTCGCTGTCGGCACCTCAATCTGGTTGCCGGCGATTTTATTCGGACACGGTTTACTCTTGTCACTGACACCAACCATCGCGCATTTAAATGGAGCCGGGCGTCGCGATAAAATTGGTCATCAGGTTCAGCAAGGATTCTGGCTGGCGTCGGGGGTTTCGGTGCTGATCATCGCGGTGCTGTCACAGTGCGACCATATTCTTAGCCTGATGCATAATATTGATCCCGAACTGAAAGCAAAAGCCGTCGGCTATCTGCATGCCATTATGTGGGGCGCTCCGGGCTATTTATTCTTCCAGGTGCTGCGTGACCAATGTGAAGGTTTGTCAAAAACCAAGCCAGGCATGGTGTTCGGCTTTATCGGTCTGCTGGTGAACATTCCCGTGAATTACATTTTTATTTACGGCAAGTTCGGTGCGCCCGCGCTCGGTGGCGTCGGCTGTGGTGTCGCCACGGGGACCGTATATTGGGTCATGTTCTTCATCATGCGGATTTACGTACGTCGCAATCGTGCCCTGCGCGATACTCAGCCGCATTCGCGGTTTGCGAAACCCGACTGGCCGACATTGCGCCGTCTGATCCAGCTCGGTATGCCAATCGCACTGGCATTATTTTTCGAAGTGACACTGTTTGCGATCGTTGCCCTGCTCGTCTCCCCACTTGGGATCGTGGCTGTCGCCAGTCACCAGATTGCGCTCAACGTCGGTTCCCTGATGTTCGTCATCCCGCTGTCTTTAGGTGTCGCCGCCACGATTCGTGTGGGTTCGCGGCTGGGGGAATCGTCGGTTGAAGGCGCGAAGATTGCGGCTTATACCAGTATAGGAACGGGAATTATGATGGCCTGTTGCACCAGTCTGACGGCCATCATTTTCCGCGAGCACATTGCCTCCCTTTATAATGACAGCCCGGAAGTCGTCACTCTGGCTTCCCATCTTCTGATCTTTGCTGCGCTGTTTCAGATTTCAGATGCGATTCAGGTTATCGGTAGCGGCATTTTGCGGGGCTATAAAGACACTCGTTCCATCTTCTATATTACGTTTGTCGCTTACTGGGTGCTGGGCCTGCCGGTAGGGTACGCTCTCGGACTGACCGATATTCTGGTTCCGCAGATGGGCCCCAGCGGTTTCTGGTGCGGATTTATTCTGGGGCTGACCTTCGCAGCGCTGATGATGACATTGCGGATGCGCTGGTTACAGAAGCAACCGTCTTACACCATTTTGCAAAAAGCGGGCCGTTAATCCCCCCGGCTTCATCCGCGTGCTGTGAATATCTGTTCCGGCGCGCGGATTTTTCAGCTATTGCGCTGGCTGTTATGTCTAAAAAAACAACGCAATGCACATAAGCTCGGCAGTCACGCACAATATGACAGGAAAATGTCTTTTTTCCCTTGCCAGTATTCAGAGAGGTCGTTAATATTCGTCCCCGTCGCCAACACTGGCTGATGAAAAAGAAAAACGATGCGTCCGTAGCTCAGTTGGTTAGAGCACCACCTTGACATGGTGGGGGTCGGTGGTTCGAGTCCACTCGGACGCACCATCTTTCTTAGCAGTACCGTTGCATATTGTGCGTCCGTAGCTCAGTTGGTTAGAGCACCACCTTGACATGGTGGGGGTCGGTGGTTCGAGTCCACTCGGACGCACCAAAGCAACTTCCTGAACTCTCCCTTGTGCATCAAACTCCCTGGAACGACCTGAACCTCTCTGCTGGCTTTTATTTTCCCTGATAAATTTACGTTAAGTCATCCGTTTGTATTTTTTAAGATTATTTCCCGTATGTATCATTTTTGACACTTGCGTGAACAAACCGTTATCACTTCTGCTTTCACCCCTGCCCGCATTGGGTAATTTCAAAACAACGTTCCGAAATCTGCCCTAAGCTTGCGCCGCATCACGTTTTTTATTTGGTTTCCCAACCTGTTCCCCTCTATAATACGCATCGTCTCTTCGATTGAATGGTTTCAGCCCCTTGATCTGTCGATATCGCACTTACAAAAGCATCACCACTCCAGTAGCGATGATAAATCGCACAAATCGCTATGCTTTGGCTGAACTTACTACACCATTCCTTTCACAGTCTTCTACGCTTAGTAATGATTTGCTTCAACCAGGCACCACCTCAATTCCGCGCGGGCAGCGATGCTGTCAGGCAAACACTTTTCCAATCCATCACAACTTGTAGATAAAATCGTCATGAAAAAGACCAAAATTGTTTGTACCATCGGACCGAAAACTGAATCCGAAGAAATGCTGACCAAGCTGCTTGATGCAGGCATGAACGTTATGCGTCTGAACTTCTCTCACGGTGATTATGAAGAGCACGGTCAGCGCATTCAAAATATCCGCAACGTGATGGCGAAGACCGGTCACAAAGCGGCAATTCTGCTGGACACCAAAGGTCCTGAAATCCGCACCATGAAACTGGAAGGCGGCAAAGACGCTTCTCTGGTTGCGGGTCAGACTTACACTTTCACCACGGATCAAAGCGTTATCGGTAACACCGAACGTGTTGCGGTTACCTATCAGGGTTTTGCTGCTGACTTGAAAATCGGCAACACCATTCTGGTCGATGACGGCCTGATTGGTATGGAAGTGACCAACGTCACCGAAACCGACGTGACCTGTAAAGTGCTGAACAACGGCGACCTGGGCGAAAACAAAGGCGTTAACCTGCCAGGTGTTTCTATCGCACTGCCAGCGCTGGCTGAAAAAGACAAACGTGACCTGATCTTCGGTTGCGAGCAAGGCGTTGACTTCGTCGCGGCTTCTTTCATCCGTAAACGTTCTGACGTTCTGGAAATCCGCGAACACCTGAAAGCACACGGTGGCGAACACATCCAGATCATCTCCAAAATCGAAAACCAGGAAGGCCTGAACAACTTCGACGAAATCCTCGAAGCGTCAGACGGCATCATGGTTGCCCGTGGTGACCTGGGTGTTGAAATCCCGGTTGAAGAAGTTATCTTCGCGCAGAAGATGATGATTGAGAAATGTAACCGTGCACGCAAAGTGGTTATCACCGCTACACAAATGCTCGATTCCATGATCAAAAACCCACGCCCTACCCGTGCAGAAGCTGGCGACGTAGCTAACGCCATTATCGACGGTACCGACGCAGTGATGCTGTCTGGCGAAAGTGCGAAAGGTAAATACCCGCTGGAAGCTGTAACTATCATGGCTACCATCTGTGACCGTACTGACCGCGTAATGCAAAGCCGTATTGATGGTCAGAACGAAAACCGCAAGCTGCGTATCACAGAAGCGGTTTGCCGTGGTGCTGTTGAAACTGCAGAGAAACTGGACGCGCCACTGATCGTCGTTGCCACCAGCGGCGGTAAATCAGCAAAAGCCGTGCGTAAATACTTCCCGCATGCGACTATCCTTGCCCTGACCACTAATGAAATCACCGCACGTCAGTTGATCCTGACCAAAGGTGTGGTGACTCAACTGGTGAAAGAGATTGCTTCTACTGACGACTTCTACCGTATCGGTAAAGAAGCGGCGATTGAAAGCGGTCTGGCACAGAAAGGTGATATCGTAGTGATGGTTTCTGGCGCACTGGTACAGAGCGGTACAACCAATACTTCATCGGTGCATGTTGTTTAATTAAAAACGTGACCAAGAGCATTAATGAACGCCGCGAAATGTGGCGTTTATTTATTCAAAAAGTATCTTCTTTCATAAAAAGTGCTAAATGCAGTAGCTGCAAAATTGGGATAAGTCCCATGGAATACGGCTGTTTTCGCTGCAATTTTTAACTTTTTCGTAAAAAAAGATGTTTCTTTGAGCGAACGATCAAAATATAGCGTCTACCGGCAAAAAATTATTCTCATTAGAAAATAGTTTGTGTAATACTTGTAACGCTACATGGAGATTAACTTAATCTAGAGGGTTTTATAATGAATCGCACTAAACTGGTACTGGGCGCTGTAATCCTGGCTTCAACTATGCTGGCTGGTTGTTCAAGCAATGCTAAAATCGACCAACTGTCTTCAGACGTTTCTACTCTGAACTCTAAAGTTGACCAACTGAGCAACGACGTGAACGCAATCCGTTCTGACGTTCAAGCAGCTAAAGACGATGCAGCTCGCGCTAACCAACGTCTGGATAACCAAGCTCACGCTTACAAGAAGTAATATTTACTTCTCTAGTTCAATGGCGCACTCAGTGCGCCATTTTTTTTACCTGCAATTTCATTATGTTTTTTTTCTCCCTCGCCTTCAGGTCTTTGAATCATCACTAAATCCCCCATTTAAAACGCTCTCAATCACTCACGTGAATGTCAGACATAAAAAAGGGACCATGATGGCCCCTGAAGTTTAAATCGTTTCTGATGTGTTTCTGCGACGTTTACTGCGTACTGGCTGTATTGACTGCCGGTTCGCCCGAAGTCGCTGTTTGCGGCTGATTGATAGCCGGTGGTGTATCCCCCGCTTTATCGCCAACGCTGACAACAACCGGCATACCCGCACGACGTTTAATCGCTTCTTTTACCATCTCAGCGTTAGTCTCATCATGCTTAATAAATTTCTTCATTGCTGCAGTCAGAGGAATTGGTTTGGTCTGCGGGTCATCTTTCTCCGTGTGAGACAACGGCTGATGCACCTCGATATAGCGTTTACCGTCCGGTTCGATATCAAACTTGATTGGCTGATTCACGATTTGTACGCGTGTCCCTTTAGGCACCGAGTTAAACAGCGCTTCGATATCGTCGGGACGCAGACGGATACAACCGGAGCTCACGCGCATACCAATGCCGAAGTTCGCATTGGTGCCGTGGATCAGATACTGTCCTGTTCCTGCAGACAGACGCATCGCAAACAAGCCCATCGGATTATCCGGCCCGGCTGGCACCATGCCCGGCAATGTGATCCCCTCTTTCAGATAAGCTTTACGGATATTGGCAGTGGGCGTCCAGGTAGGATTGGGGATCTTCTGGCTGACTGATGTCACCATCTCCGGTGTGTTACGCCCTAACTGGCCGATACCAATCGGATAGACAATGACTTTGTCCTCGCCTTTCGGATAGTAGTAAAGACGCATTTCAGCCAGATTGACTACGATACCTTCACGTTTGGTATCCGGTAACAGCATCTGCGAAGGAATGGTCAGCACAGTTCCGGCTTTTGGCAAATAAGGGTCAGTTCCCGGATTCGCTTCCAGCATCGCAATCAGGCCAATCTGGTATTTGGCTGCCACGTCTTCCAGCGGCTTACCGTCGTTGGGCACAACATACGTTGTATTTTCGCCAATCAGGCGGCTATTATCCGGCGGCAATGGATATTCTGCTGCACTTGCGGTCATGGAATGCGTTGCCATTATTGTGCCAACTAACATTGCCAGAAGGGGTAATGCGCGTCTCATACTCAGTCCTTTTTCGGCCTGCGCTCAGCGAATCTGAGGCAAGACAATTATCTTGTCTGGTAATATTAGCAGCACAGAATTTCATGGCAATCAAACCACTGTAAATCAGAAAGTTACCTTACAGAAGTCAGAATAAAAAGCAGGAGGATAGTGGGTTGAAAAATCAGGAGTAAAAGGAGATATACGCAGAGAAAGAAGTCATCTGCCTTGCTCATTAGCAGATAATTCCTAATGAGCAAGGCAGTACAGCAGCGAGCGGTATTAAGACAACTCTGCGGCTTTAGCGCGAATAGAGCGAATCATCGCTTCCAGCCCTTGCGAGCGTGAAGGTGTCAGATGCTGACTCAGTTCAAGTTCAGTGAAAAACGGACGTACATCCAGTTCCACCACATCACGAGGCGTTAAACCCTGATACAGGCTGAAGACAATCGCGACCAGACCTTTAACAATGGCTGCATCACTGTCACCTTCGAAGGTCAGTGCACCATTTTCATCAGTGCGCATCACAATCCATACCTGACTCTGGCAGCCGGAAATCAGGTTTTGATCCTGACGGTGTTCTTCCGGTAAAGCCGGTAACTGGCCACCCAGCTCAATCACGTACAGATATTTTTCTTCCCAATTCGGGCATCGGGAAAAATTTCTGACTAACTTGTTTCTATCTGGCAAAGCCATAAAGACATCCTGATCTGGGCTGTCAGGATTAACCCAACAACCGGTGAATACGTTGCAGTCCAGCGACCAAACGGTCGACTTCTTCACGTGTATTGTACATCGCAAGCGACGCGCGGCACATAGCCGGAACACCGTAGAAGGACATTAATGGCATCGCACAGTGGTGACCGGTGCGGATGGCAATACCGTATTGGTCAAGGAAACTGCCTACGTCGTACGCATGGTGTTTGCCGAGATTGAACGCAATAACCCCAGCTCGGGTGGCAGGGCCGTAGATCTGAATATCAGGCACCTGCGCCATCGCGTTGAGCGCATAGCTCATCAGTTCCTGTTCATAAGCATGGATATTTTCCAGACCCAGCTCAGTCACGTATTCCATTGCCGCACCCAGCCCCATAATTCCGCCGGTGTTAGGTGTGCCCGCTTCAAACCGCCACGGCGCCGCCGCGAATGTCGTGCCTTCGGTCAGACTGACATGTTTGATCATTGAGCCGCCACCTTCCCACGGAGGCATCTGATCCAGCAACGCCTTGCGGCCGTACAGAATACCAATACCGGTCGGCCCGTAAAGTTTATGTCCGGACCAGACATAGAAATCACAGCCCAGCGCCTGCACGTCAACCGCATGATGCATGACCGCCTGCGCGCCATCGACCAGGACGGTCAGACCAGCAGCCTTAGCCTGAGGGATGATTTTTTCGATCGGGTTAACAGTGCCCAATACATTGGAAACATGCGCCAGCGTCAGTAATTTTGTGCGTGGCGTGATCAGCGATTCAAGCTGTGACAAATCCAGCTCACCTTCGGGTGTCAGGTGCCAGACATCGATATGAAGATCACGTTCTTTCGCCAGCATCTGCCATGGCACGATGTTCGCGTGGTGTTCCATTTCAGTCAGAATAATGTGGTCGCCGGCGTGTAAAAACTCACGTCCCCAGGTATTGGCGACCAGGTTAATGGCTTCCGTGGAACCTTTGACGAAGACGATTTCTTCCGCCGATGCGGCATTCATGAAATGGGCGGCCTGAGTGCGGACGTTTTCCATCTGCTCAGTCGCTTCCGCGCTCATGGTGTGAATACCACGGTGAACCGCAGCATAACCTTGTTCGAAGAAAGACATTTCTCGTTGAATAACCTGATGCGGTTTCTGCGCGCTGGCCGCGCTGTCAAGGTAGGCCAGCGGCTGGCCGTTAACTTCACGGCTCAGCACAGGGAAATCGCTACGTACTCTTTCCAGTGGAAAACTCATTACTTACCTCGATTTAGTCTGCCTGCAATACGGGCAATGACGACTTCACGCAGGGTTTCATTCTTAATGGCTTCCGTCAGTTCGGCAGCAAAAGCGAAGATGATCATTTGCTGAGCATCCTGCCCGCTGATCCCACGGGTACGCAGATAGAAAAGCTGTTCGTCGTCGATACGACCCACTGTCGCACCGTGGCTGCACTTAACGTCATCGGCATAAATTTCCAGCTGAGGTTTGGTATCAACCTCAGTGTGTTTGCCCAGCAACAAGTTGTTGTTGGTCATTTTGCCATCAGTTTTCAGTGCGTGCTGGGCCACTTTAATCATGCCGTTGAAAATCGCTTTAGCGCGATCGTTCACGATCACTTTGTGCAACTGTTTGCTGTTGCAATAGCCTTTATTATGTTCCAGATACGTCCGGGTATCGGCAATCTCAGAATCAACCGGCAGAACCAGACTGTTGATATCCAGATTGCTGTTTTCGCCGTTAAGCTGCGCGCTGGTGTTATTTCGGGTCAGGCCCGCACCCAGCAGGAAACTGTGGCTGGAAACACGTGCATCGCGCCCGATGACCAGATCATTATGCGAGAAGTGGAAACTGGCCTGGCTTTCAAAGGCCAGTTTGTAATGCGTGAAATCTGCATTATCGCCCACATTTATCGTCATACGTGCACCGGTGAAATGTCCCTGGTCGTTCAGACTCAGGTAATGCTCGATAACTTCTGCATTCGCACCATTCTCAATCGCCAGGTGATAACGATGATGAACGGTATTCATTTCGCGCGACTGGTCACGACCACTGCTCAGATGGAGCAGATACAGCGGTTTCTCAGCGTGCTTGCCTACAGGCAAACGCACAGAGAAAGAATCCTGCGCCAGACTTTCAGTCAGATGCAAAAACACCTCTGACTGAATCGGATCCGGTAACGTTTGTTGCGCGGAAGGGCTCAGTTTTTCGATTTCAAACGCACCGGTATCGCTGTCGCTCAGGCTCGCATCAAAACGGCCATCCACGAAAACCAGACGGTAGCACTCCAGTGGCAGCGCAAGAGATTTGATTTTCTCAACCGTCAGCGCCTGCTGCTGAGGAGCAAAGAACTGATTGCCCAGCAGTGAAGAAACCGGCGTGTATTTCCAGTCTTCCAGTTTGGCATGCGGAAAACCGAGGCGCAGCACCTGTTGCCAGTGAGCATGCGCGTGGGGGGATTGCTCACCGCCACGGCTTTCAAAAAGACGGTAAAGTTGCTGCATGGCGTGCGAACTGCCCGCCGCAGGGACATTACTCTTCGTCGGTAAGCCAGCCATAACCTTGCTCCTCTAACTGTTTAACCAAGGTGAAATCGCCGGATTTAACAATGCGGCCCTGATACAGAACGTGCACGTAGTCAGGCTTGATGTAGTCGAGGATACGCTGGTAGTGGGTGACAATAACGAATGAACGTTTGCCGTCACGCAGTGTGTTGACACCATCAGAAACAATCTTCAGCGCATCAATGTCCAGACCGGAGTCGGTTTCATCAAGGATGCACAGGTTTGGTTCAAGCGCTGCCATTTGCAGAATGTCGTTACGCTTTTTCTCGCCACCGGAGAAACCTACATTCACTGAACGGGTGAGCAAATCGGCAGGCATCTTGAGCATCGCGATTTTCTCTTCGATGAAATCTGCGAAGTCAAAACGATCCATCGGCTCCTGCCCGCGGTATTTACGCACCGCATTCACTGCTGTTTGCAGGAAGAAATGGTTGGTCACACCAGGGATTTCTACCGGATACTGGAAAGCCATGAATACGCCTTCGCCAGCACGATCTTCCGGCGCGAGTTCCAGCAAATCTTTACCGTTGAAGATGACGGAACCGTCAGTGACTTCGTAATCTTCACGGCCAGCCAGTGTCGCGGAGAGCGTACTTTTACCTGAGCCGTTCGGGCCCATGATGGCGTGTACTTCACCCGGTTTGATCTCCAGATCAAGTCCTTTCAGAATTTCCTTTTCTTCGACACGGACCTTCAAATTCTTAATGCTTAACATACGTATCCTTGAGTTTGCGCCTGGGCGCTCATAATTCTGTTTTATGCTGTGACTTTGAGAACTCACACCTGCACGTCGCACACATCACACCATGCTGCGACGGCAGGGAAAACGTACGGCGAATTAACCGACGCTGTGTTCAAGGCTGATCGCCAGCAGTTTCTGTGCTTCGACAGCAAACTCCAGCGGCAGCTCGGAAAAGACATCTTTACAGAAACCATTCACAATCATGGAAATAGCGTCATCTTCGCTGATACCACGTTGCAGACAGTAGAACAGCTGGTCATCGCCGATTTTTGACGTCGTGGCTTCATGTTCCAGCTGAGCCGTATTATTGCGCACTTCAACATACGGGAACGTATGCGCGGCACTGTCGGCGCCAATCAGCATCGAGTCACACTGCGTAAAGTTACGGGCATTTTCTGCACTTGGCAGGATCTTCACCAGACCGCGATAGCTGTTCTGGCTGTGACCGGCGGAAATCCCTTTGGAAATAATGGTCGACTTGGTATTTTTACCAATGTGGATCATCTTGGTACCGGTATCCGCCTGCTGTTTACCACTGGTCAGCGCAACCGAGAAGAATTCACCGATTGAGTTATCACCTTTAAGAATAACGCTTGGGTATTTCCAGGTGATAGCTGAGCCGGTTTCAGACTGCGTCCAGGACATCTTCGAGCCAGCGCCTTCGCACAATGCACGTTTAGTCACGAAGTTCAGAATACCGCCGCTGCTGTCTTTGCTGCCGGAGAACCAGTTCTGCACGGTGGAATATTTCACTTCCGCGTCTTTGTGCAGGATGACTTCAACCACCGCTGCGTGCAGCTGGTAGGTATCACGTACCGGCGCGGAGCAGCCTTCGATGTAACTGACATAACTGCCTTCGTCAGCAATCAGGATCGTACGTTCGAATTGACCGGTTTTCGCTGCATTGATACGGAAGTAAGTCGACAGTTCCATCGGACAACGCACGCCTTTAGGCACGTAAACAAAAGTACCATCCGAGGCCACTGCCGCATTCAGCGCCGCAAAGAAGTTATCCTGCGCAGGTACGACGGTACCCAGGTATTTGCGCACCAGATCAGGGTATTCATGAATTGCCTCACCAAATGAGCAGAAAATGACGCCCGATTCAGCCAGCTTATCGCGATACGTTGTGGAGACAGATACGGAGTCAAAAATCGCATCAACGGCGACTTCTTTGCCTTCACGAACCGGAACGCCCAGCTGTTCGAAAGCCTTTTCAACTTCGCTGGTCAGATAATTATTCGCTTCGCCCGCAGGAACACCGAGGGACTCGCCGCCCGATTGCTGCGTCGCCCCCGGTTGTGAGCCACAGCTATCATCGCAGCTGCCACAAGATGGCGCGGAATAATAGCTGTAATCCTGGTAATCCAGAGGCGTGTAATACGCCTTCAGCCAGTGTGGCTCTTCCATTTTCAACCAGGCATGATAAGCCTGCAGACGGAACTCCAGCATCCACTCAGGCTCGTTGCGTTTAGCGGAAATCGCACGCACCACATCTTCGTTGATGCCTGATGCTAATTCATCGGTTGCCAGCTGGGTAAAGAACCCTTCCTTGTAATTCGTCCCCTCGCCGACCCAAGACTGCACATCATCTGGAATTTCTACGTTGCTTCGTGACATGTTGGTTACATCGCTTTGTTTACAATAATCTTAGAAACAGAAAGTTTTAAACACCGAAACTTTCGCCACACCCGCAGGCATGCTGAGCTTTAGGATTATTGAATTTAAATATCTGATTCAGTCCTTCGCGGACAAAATCTACCTCGGTTCCGTCGATGAAAGGCATGGCCTTCAGCGGAACAAACAGCAAAGCGCCGTCATGTTCAAACACCAGGTCATCGCTGGCCGGTTGTTTGGTTAAATCCAAAACGTAGCCAAAGCCAGCACAGCCCGATTGTTTCACGGAAAGCTGGAGACCTTTGACTTCGGGATCCTGAGCCACCAGAGTATTAATCTGTTTCGCTGCAGAATCTGTCAGGCTAACGCCTTGCCATACGTTGTCGTCTAAAGAGAAAGAGCCGACAGTTTCAGTTTGCATCTGTCTTACCTCATAATTTTACGGTCATAGACAAGACCTATTGTCTCTATTCTAGTGATAACATTAATCACTTCAACCTCTTGTTTTAAGAGGGTATAGCGATTACACACGAGGAAAGACACTCAATGTGCACCGTCTTTACATCTGGCCACTGGCGGGTCTTGAACACCGCGACCATCAACTGATTGAATAAATTGTCAATTTTTTGTTAAAAATTGAAATAAACCTTATAAAAGGTAAGGTTTAATAGCTTTCATTGTGTCTATTATAAAACATTCATCGGAAATGCCTATTTATGAATTCGCCATATTTGAAGAATTAAAGCTCTTTTTGCTTACTGGCTTAATTACACAAAAATAAAAAAACCGGATGAAAACGTTGATCCAGCGATTTTTTGCCAATATGATGTTCATTATTTGATAATGATTATCATTCAGATAACCCGGAATACTGAGAATGACTCAATCGGTAAATGCGTGGTTGCAAGGCAAGATCGACGAATATAAATCGAGTGTCCGCGATGCCACCGTGGATTTTTATATGGCGGATGCCGCCTTACGACGCCCGGATGCACATCTTTGCCAGCTCAAACGCTTCAACAGCATCTGTCTGGATATGGCCAATCTGTGCCTGCAAAACGGGGATGATCACAGTTATCTTCATGCGTTATGCAAATTACATAACCGCCTGATCCTGGAAATCAACAGCGTGGTTCGGTGTGAACTCTTCCGTGTTCAGAGTTACCATTTCGCACGGCACACGTTAAAACTCATTTGTCAGTATTATGCCATGATGGGCATCTGGGAAAAAGCAACGGCATTTCAAACTGACTTTGCCAAACGCGTTCCGTTCCAGCTTTGATGTGCTTTCAACAGGTTACTTCCCTTTACTAAGTCAAATAAAAAAGCGGACACATTCATCATGCATCCGCCTGTCCACTTTCTGACTGTATGATCAGTGTTGATTAACAGCCTGTATTAATGTTCGATTACCATGGTCGTCAACCGCGATACGCAGCACAGATTCCCTTTCTGATCAAAAATCTCAATCTGCCACACCTGACTGCGGCGGCCGGTGCGCAATGCGCGGCAAACACCGCGCACATGCCCTTCCCGTGCAGACTGCATATGGCTGGCATTAATTTCCACGCCCACTACAGTTTGATTTCCTTCGCAGCATAAATAACCCGCCATTGATCCCATCGTTTCGGCCAGAACAACAGATGCGCCGCCGTGCAGTAAACCAAAAGGCTGTGTTGTGCGTACATCTACCGGCATGGTCGCTTCGAGGAAATCCTCACCCAACTGCGTGAACTCAATCCCCACATGGCCCACCATACATCCTTGACTGCGCTGATTCAGGGCTTCAAGCGTGGTACTCCGTTTCCAGAATGACATAATACTTCCTTATTGTTAGGGGATGATTTCCAGCAGTGCCTGTAACGGATGGCGAACACCGTTTCCTTCGATTCGTTTTACCTGGCTGCGGCAGGAATAACCGGTTGCCAGACAGCGCTGGCGTGGCAACCGTTGCAAAGAGGTATGCCAGGAAAGCTCATAAATTCCCAGTGAGTTTTCGAGATTCTTGGTTTCATGACCGTACGTCCCTGCCATTCCGCAACACCCGACACTGACGTTTTCCAGCTTCGCACCGTAGCGGGCAAAGATGTCGCCCCACTGTTTGCCGCTGTTGGGCAAGGCGGTGCTTTCCGTACAATGTCCGAACAGATACCAGGACTCGCCACTTTGTTGTTGTGCCGGACGCTCAGCCAGCCAGCTGTCAAGCCATTCATGCACAAGCTGGACCTGGAACGATCCGCGTGTGTCACCGAGAATTTCTTTATATTCATCGCGATAACACAGTACCAGCGCAGGATCGACCCCCACCATCGGCATTCCCAATTGCGATACACGGTTAAGGAACAGCGACGTTTTCTTCGCTGTTTTGGCAAAGCGGGTCAGGAAACCTTTTATGTGCTGCGCTTTGCCATTAGGTGAGAAAGGCAACAGAACAGGTTTAAGGCCCAGTTTTTCAATCAGACGGATAAAATCAGCAACGACCTGCGCGTCATAAAAACTGGTAAACGGATCCTGCACGACCAGCACGTATTCACCACGCCGGGCAGGCGGAATGGCTTCCAGTTGTTCAAGCGTCATCTTACTGGCGCGATGCCCTGATAACTGCTCGCGCAGTGTCGGAGAAGACAGCAAAGGCAAATCAACCATGCCGATATTTTTCCGGCTCATCTCGCGCAACCAGGGTTGCCTGAGGAAGAAGTTGAACACCTTGGGGGCTTTGGCCATCAGGGGGGCATAGCTTTCAACACTCGCAACAAAATGGTCGCGTGCCGGGCGCAGATAACGCGTGTGATAAAGCTGCAGGAAACGTGAGCGGAACCCCGGCACATCAATTTTTATCGGGCACTGCGTCGAGCAGGCTTTGCAGGCCAGACAGCCGGACATTGCCTCTTTCACTTCATGGGAGAAATCATATTCGCCTTTATTGGCATGCCAGGTGTTACGCGTACGTTCGATCAGGCTGCGGAAACTCATGCCTTTCTCCGGCAGCGCATTCTCAAGCGCCAGCGGATCTACACCTTGTTCTGACAATAAACGCAACCATTCGCGAACCAGACCCGCGCGACCTTTTGGCGAGTGGATACGGCTGCCGGTAATTTTCATTGACGGACACATCGGGCTTTTCACATCAAAGTTAAAGCACAGGCCGTTACCGTTACATTCCATCGCACCGCGGAATGACTGACGGACTTCCAGCGGAATACGGCGATCCAAGGTTCCGCGTTTTGGCGCATCGACTTTCATCATCGGTTCATCGCACTCAAGCGGCGCGCAGATCTTACCGGGATTCAGGCGGTTATCCGGATCGAATACGGTTTTGATCCGGCGCAGTTCATGGAACAGTGCTTCGCCAAAGAATGCCGGACTGTATTCTGCACGGAACCCCTTTCCGTGCTCTCCCCATAGCAAACCACCATATTTAGCGGTCAGGGCTACGACTTCATCGGAGATTTGTTTGAGCAATATCTCCTGTTGCGGGTCACACATGTCCAGCGCGGGACGCACATGCAATACACCCGCATCGACATGCCCGAACATGCCATAACTGAGATGATGACTGTCGAGCAGCGCACGGAATTCGACAATATAATCCGCCAGATGCTGGGGAGGCACACAGGTGTCCTCCGCAAACGGCAACGGTTTAGCCTGCCCTTTGGCATTACCCAGCAGACCGACGGCTTTCTTGCGCATATTATAAATACGCTCGATACCAGCCAGATCAGCGCAAATCTGGTAGCCAATCACACCGCCTTCTTTATCACTTATCAGGCTATCAAGGCGTTCGCACAACGCACTGACCTGAGTTTCAATCAGGTCTGCATCATCTCCGGCGAACTCAACAATGTTCAGTCCCTGCATGTCTTTGCCTTCAACGTCGGTGATGTAATCACGAACGCTGTGCCAGACAATGTCTTCTCGCGCCAGATTCAGTACTTTGGAATCGACGGTTTCAACCGATAGCGCCTTCGCCTCCACCATAAAAGGCGCATTACGTAACGCTGAATTAAAGGAGTCGTATTTGATATTGACCAGACGACGCACTTTGGGGATCGGCGTGATATTCAGACGCGCCTCGGTGATAAAGGCCAGCGAGCCTTCTGAACCGGTCAGAATGCGTGTCAGGTTGAAGGTTTGCAGATCGTCACTCAGCACATGGCGCAGGTCGTAACCTGTGAGGAAACGATTAAGTTTCGGGAATTTTTCAATCACCAGCGCGCGGTTATCACGACAACTGTCCAGCACGGTGCGGTAAATCCGTCCAATGACCGAATCCTCTTCACCCAGCTTATCGGCCAGCGCCGTCGGAATAGCGGTGGTATCCAGCATGTCGCCACCGAGAACAATCGCACGGACACCGAGAACGTGGTCAGACGTTTTGCCATAAACCAGCGAGCCCTGACCGGAGGCATCGGTGTTAATCATGCCCCCCAGCGTCGCACGGTTACTGGTTGATAACTCGGGAGAGAAGAAAAAGCCAAACGGGCGCAGATAATCATTGAGCTGATCTTTGATCACCCCGGCTTCGACCTTGACCCACCCTTGTTCCACGTTGATATCCAGAATGCGGTTCATATGACGGGACATATCAACCACAATGCCGCGGTTCAGTGACTGACCGTTGGTACCGGTACCGCCACCGCGCGGAGTAAACACGAGTGTTTTAAAACGTTCCTGCCCCGCAAGGCGGGCAATCAATGCAACGTCTGACGTTGCGATGGGGAATAAGACCGCATCCGGCAGCAACTGATAGACGCTGTTGTCCGTCGCCATCGTCAGCCTGTCGGCATAAGTTGTTGTGACATCACCCGTGAAACCGTTGCTTTTTAATGCTTCCAAAAAATCGAGCACCAGCTGGATGACACCCGGTGCCTGAGAAATCTGTGGGATCATTGAATTATGACTCTGTCTTTGTTGTATGCCTGGCGGGCCCGAGGCGACCTGCCGGATCTGCCGGGCAGATCCACCCTGTTCTTTATCCAGAATAAAAACTAACATACTTCGTTTTTAAGCGCTCCGTCTGGTTCACCTTTGTTGCAGATGTTTCATGACGTACCGCAAAAAGCACGTACGGCAACAACGCCTTGCAACTAATTATGTGGCGGGCTATCCAAAAGCCGTCGTATGTTCCATGCTTATTTTTAGCCCCCTGTTTATGAATATAGTGCTTGGAGGCACAGGGTTTGTGCCTTACTTCGTTTATCACATTGAGAAACATGAATGAATCTCCCAATTAAACGTTATGACTTGCCCCAGATTATGTTTGGGGTGCTATTTATTGCCCTGATGACCGTTGCCAGCATCTGGATTGTACAGCCCTTTATTCTCGGGTTTGTCTGGGCCGGGATGGTAGTCATTGCCACATGGCCATTAATGATCAAGCTCCAGCGCCTTCTCTGGGGACGCCGTTTTCTGGCCGTCATTATCATGACGCTGTTGTTGATCTTATTATTCGTCTTGCCTATCGCCTTGCTGGTCAGCAGCGCCGTGGAAAATGGTGCGCCGCTGGTCGAAATTGCGAGCCATCCTTCATCGTTACATATGCCTGATTTTCAGTGGCTGAACGCGATCCCGCTGGTGGGTAATAAGCTTTACAACGGCTGGCATGCCCTGATCAATGGCGGCGGGAACGCGCTGATGAGCAAAGTGCAGCCCTACGTCGGACAAACAGCAGCCTGGTTTGTGACGCAGGCAGGTCATCTGGGCCGTTTCATTGTCCACTGTGCGCTGATGTTATTGTTCAGTGCCCTGCTTTATAGCCGTGGAGAAAATGTTGCCATGGGTATCCGCCATTTCGCGGTGCGACTGGCAGCAGAACGTGGTGATGCAGCCGTTATTCTTGCCGGTCAGGCAATCCGTGCCGTGGCGTTAGGTGTCGTTGTTACCGCCATTGTTCAGTCAGTTCTGGGTGGGATCGGACTGGCCATCGCTGGCATTCCTTATGCCACCGTGCTGACCGTCGTGATGTTCGTGTGCTGCGTCGCGCAAATCGGTCCGTTACTGGTTCTGATACCGGCCATCATCTGGCTGTACTGGTCCGGCGACAATACCTGGGGCACCGTTCTGCTGGTATGGAGTTGCGTGGTTGGTTCCCTGGATAACGTGCTTCGCCCGGTTCTTATCCGCATGGGTGCGGATTTACCGATGCTGCTTATCTTGTCCGGTGTTATTGGTGGTTTATTTGCTTTTGGCATGATTGGCCTGTTTATCGGACCGGTCGTGCTGGCTGTCTCATATCGTCTGATTTCGCTTTGGGTCAATGAGGCTCCTGAGCCTGACATGGAACCTGAAGAAGCACTAAAAGCGCTGGATGAATAATTTCGTTGCGTTTTAACTGACCACCGGCGCTGCCCCTGATAATTCAACCGGGCAGCGCTTTTTTTATTCCTGCTTCCTTCCTGAATGACTCACACTAAAAACACTTCTTCTCATCAATTAGCATGAGAATAATATCTATTAGGAGAATTCTTACAGACTAAATACCTTGAGAAACTTAGTATTATTAACAGTTCGGATTTCAACCCACTGATTTATATACAAGCTTCCCCCTGAGCTGGTATACCCCAAATTGCTGTGTGTAGTCTTTGCCTGTCTGCTATGACGGGCTTTTTTTTTTATTTCTTTTCCTCACCGTTCTATTTATTCCGTAACCCGCTAACCGTTATTTTTATTCCCGTAACTTCCATCCCGGTAAAAAAGAAAAAGGCCGCCACCCGAAAGTGACAGCCTTAGCGTCAGTCATTAGTCATTTATTTACTTTTCAGCTAACGCTAACCAGGTCTGGACAACGGTATCCGGGTTGAGTGACAAACTGTCGATTCCTTCTTCCATCAGCCATTGCGCGAAGTCCTGATGATCTGATGGCCCCTGCCCGCAAATACCGACATATTTCCCCTGCTTCTTAGCGGCTTTGATTGCCATCGACAAAAGGGCTTTAACGGCTTCGTTTCGTTCATCAAAGAGTTCAGAAACCACGCCGGAATCACGATCCAGCCCCAGCGCAAGCTGCGTCATGTCATTAGACCCAATAGAGAATCCGTCGAAGTGCTCAAGGAACTGATCTGCAAGCAATGCATTTGACGGTATTTCACACATCATAATCACTTTCAGGCCATTTTCGCCCCGTTTCAGCCCCTGACTCGCCAGCTCTTTAACGACAGCTTCAGCCTGTGCCACGGTACGAACAAACGGGATCATCACTTCAACGTTAGTCAGCCCCATATCATTGCGCACGCGCTTCATGGCCTCACATTCCAGCGCGAAACAATCCCGGAAGCTGTCAGAGACATAACGACCCGCACCACGGAAGCCCAGCATCGGGTTTTCTTCGTGAGGCTCGTATTTTTCGCCGCCGACCAGATTGGCGTATTCATTCGATTTAAAATCGGACAAACGCACAATCACCCGTTTCGGCCAGAATGCAGCGCCGAGCGTCGCGATCCCTTCCGTCAGACGAGCCACATAATATTCACGCGGGCTGTCATAGCCCTGGATCATCTTATTGATGGTTTCCTGCAACTCCGCCGGCTGCTGATCAAACTCCAGTAATGCTTTGGGATGAACACCAATCATACGGTTAATAATGAATTCTAAACGCGCCAGCCCGACACCTTCATTCGGCAGACAGGCAAAGTCGAATGCGCGGTCAGGGTTACCGATATTCATCATGATCTTCAGCGGTAATTTTGGCAGCTCATCAATTTCAGAGCTCTGCACGGTGAAGTCCAGCTCATCCTGATAGACGTAACCGGTATCGCCTTCAGAACAGGAAACCGTCACTTTCTGGTTTTCTGTCAGTTTTTCAGTGGCATCACCACAACCGACTACCGCAGGAATACCCAATTCACGCGCAATGATGGCTGCGTGACAGGTACGCCCGCCGCGGTTGGTGACAATCGCCGATGCCTTTTTCATGATCGGCTCCCAGTCAGGGTCCGTCATGTCAGTTACCAGAATATCACCTGCCTTAACGTGGTGCATTTCGCTGATACTATGAATGATTTTTACCGGCCCGGCCCCAATGCGATGGCCGATAGCGCGGCCTTCAACCAACACTTTACTGCTGCCATTTAGCTGATAGCGTTCCATCACCTGACCGTTTGAACGAACTGTCTCCGGACGTGCCTGCACGATATAAAGGTTGCCGTTATGGCCATCTTTCGCCCATTCGATATCCATCGGACGACCATAGTGTTTTTCAATCAATAATGCCTGACGTGCCAGTGCCTGCACTTCGTCGTCCGTCAGGGAGAAACGGGTGCTCTGTTCAGCCGGCACATCTTCAATCTGAACCTGTTTGCCATGTTCCTGGCTCGGAGCATATACCATGCGAATTTTCTTCGAGCCCATCGTACGGCGGACAATAGAAGGCTTATTCTTTTCCAGCGTAGGTTTATGTACGTAAAACTCATCAGGGTTAACCGCCCCCTGAACGACCATTTCACCCAGACCATAAGCTGAGGTGATAAAGACCACCTGATCAAAACCCGACTCGGTATCAATGGTGAACATCACGCCTGCAGAAGCGAGATCAGAACGCACCATGCGCTGCACACCCGCAGACAGCGCCACGCCACGATGGTCGTAGCCCTGATGCACACGATAAGAAATGGCACGGTCATTAAATAAGGAAGCGTAAACATGTTTCACGGCGGTCAGTACAGCATCAAATCCCTGAACATTCAGGAAGGTTTCCTGCTGTCCGGCAAATGATGCGTCCGGCATGTCTTCGGCAGTTGCGGAAGAACGCACAGCGAATGACGCATCAGGCTCACCGTCGGAAAGCTGCTGATAGGCCTCGCGGATGGATTTCTCAAGTTCAGGCTGGAATGGCGTCTCAATGATCCACTCGCGGATTTGCATGCCCGCCTGAGTTAATTGCCCGATATCGTCAACATCCGTTTTATCCAGCAACTCATGAATACGGTGGTTGACACCGCTCTGATCGAGAAAATCATTGAATGCCTGAGAAGTCGTTGCAAAACCATTTGGAACTGAAACACCCAGATCAGACAAATTGGTGATCATTTCCCCGAGGGATGCGTTCTTGCCCCCGACTTTATCAACGTCCTTCATACCCAGTTGGTTGTACCAGATAACATTGCGTAAATCGGGATCGAGATGAGCCATGAAACAATCCTTTCTTATTTATTTACAGTAAAAGTCAGTAGGCGTGCAAACCGGTTGTCTAGTCATTGTCAGCGACGCTTTTTCTGTCATTTAACAACGCTGTCATTTTGAGATTAGCATAATGATCCATAAGAGATGGACAGGTGAATCGATCCAGCAAATCAAACTATTTTTGTTTAGGAAAATTCCACAGCAGCAAAATTACTTACGCGATGGAAATCAACAATATTCCTTATGAATCATGGAGAAGTTGCCTTTAGTTTCGAAACTAAATTAATGCTAACAGAGCTGCTGAAGCTCTGCTGAAGCAAATCAAAAAGCTGCGAGAAATCGTGGAAAATTTAAAATACCATTTCATTTATTACAGTCATTTTGCGCACTGTCTCGCAGCAATAAGCAGAACATTGCTGGCTGGAACGAATACGCTTTTTATTTCCTGAAATTATGGTTATTACTAAATAAGCGATAAGTTGAAGATAAATGAAGTGCGATAACTCAGGAGCAGTTTGTGGACAGATGCGTGTTTTACATTTCGGACGGTACCGCGATTACAGCAGAAGTTTTAGGCCATGCTGTGCTTTCACAATTTCCGGTAAATGCCACAACCTATTCACTCCCCTTTGTTGAAAGTGAAGAGCGCGCCAAAGCTGTCTGCCGGCAAATTAATGAAATTTTTGAGAAAACCGGTGCCCGCCCACTGGTGTTTTATTCCATCATTTCACCCAACATCCGCGACATCATTAAAAACAGTGAAGGTTTCTGTCAGGATATTGTTCAGTCGCTGGTCGCCCCCTTACAGAATGAGCTGGGCGTAGATCCTACCCCAATTGCCAACCGGACGCATGGCCTGACAGCCAGCAACATCAGCAAATACGATGCGCGCATTGCCGCGATTGATTACACGCTGGCCCACGACGACGGGATTTCCCTGCGCAACCTCGATCAGGCGCAGGTGATTTTACTGGGGGTCTCGCGTTGCGGTAAAACGCCGACCAGCCTTTATCTGGCATTACAGTTTGGTATCCGCGCGGCTAACTACCCATTTACCGCCGACGATATGGACAATATCCAGTTACCTGCCGCGTTAAAACCGCATATGCATAAGCTATTTGGCCTGACGATTGACCCGGAACGACTGACGGCAATTCGCCAGGAACGCGTTGAAAACAGCCGCTATGCATCTTTGCGCCAGTGCCGGATGGAAGTCTCTGAGGTAGAAGCCTTATTCCGCAAAAATCAGATCCGTTACCTCAACAGTACAAATTATTCTGTTGAGGAGATTTCGGCGAAGATCATGGACAGCTTCGGCATGAGTCGCCGGATGTTCTGAATCCTTTTACTGATGTAGATGGCATATCCTGCCGCCAATGGTTGAATTCATCGGGTTTTGCGTTATTGTGATCGGCATCACTTCCCGGTATTCCTGCCGCAGCGAAGAAACAAATTTTTCGAGAACACGATGTCACAAACAGATGAACTGCGTACGACGCGCATCGACAGCCTGATTACGCCTCAGGCACTGGCAGACAAACTGCCAATTTCCCCGTCGGTCGCACAACACGTGATGGAATCACGTAAACGAATTGAAAAGATTATCAGCGGTGAAGATCAGCGGTTGCTGGTCGTTGTCGGCCCCTGCTCAATCCACGATATAGAAGCGGCTATTGATTACGCGGGCAAGCTCAGCGTATTGCGTGAAAAGTATCAGGATCGCCTGGAAATCGTCATGCGTACGTACTTTGAAAAGCCACGCACCGTTGTCGGCTGGAAAGGCCTGATTTCAGACCCTGAACTGAACGGTTCCTGCCGTGTGAATGACGGTATTGAGCTGGCACGTAAAGTATTACTGACCGTCAACCAACTAGGCATCCCGACAGCGACCGAATTCCTTGATATGGTGATCGGACAATATATTGCCGACTTGATCAGCTGGGGTGCCATCGGCGCTCGCACCACCGAAAGTCAGATCCACCGCGAAATGGCCTCGGCACTTTCCTGCCCTGTTGGTTTTAAAAATGGCACTGACGGAAATACCCGCATCGCCATCGATGCTATCCGTTCGTCGCGCACCAGTCATATGTTCCTGTCACCGGACAAAAAGGGTCAGATGACCATTTACCGTACCGCCGGCAACCCTTACGGCCATGTGATTATGCGTGGAGGTAAAAAACCGAATTATCATGCGGATGACCTCGAACAAGCCTGCCTGAATCTGGCGGAATTCGATTTGCCGCAGCGGCTGGTGGTCGATTTCAGTCATGGCAACTGCCAGAAACAGCACCGTCGTCAGCTTGAGGTAGCAGAAGATATTTGCCAGCAAATCATCAGCGGTTCAACTGCCATTGCGGGCATCATGGCGGAAAGTTTCCTGGTTGAAGGCACACAGCCCATCGTTCACGGCAAACCTCTGATTTACGGCAAATCGATTACCGACCCATGTCTGAGTTGGGAAGACACCGAGACATTACTCTCAATGCTTGCGCAGGCAACAAACAGCCGGTTCTGATCACTTTGCTGTAACCTTCTTAAGGGCAACTTTGGTTGCCCTTTTTTGTGTCAGTAGCAGGCCTGGGGGCGTGTAACCCTCTGTCTGTTCTGATGCTTCTCCGCGCATCCCCTCCTGCTTCCCCTCTTAAATTAAGGGGTTAACGCCACAGAATTACATTCCAGCGACAAAAATCTTCTTGATGTGTTTAGGTAATGATTTGATAATGATTATCAAATTGATATTAATTCCCATTACCACACGTGTATTAAACGTACTCTTGCCATAAATATTTTTACAAATCATTCACATAACATCGCAAGCTTTATCCGCCAAAGAGCGGGTGACTTTAGACAACGAGGAAACAGCAATGCATTCAGTTCACTATCAGGACTATTTACAGGCAAAAGAAGCTAATCCCGGTAAATATGCCCGCGATCTGGCGGGAATTTTACGGATAAGCGAAGCTGAGTTAACGGCTTTACGTGTTTCCCATGATGCTGCGCGTCTGGATGTTGATGCCCGTAGCTTGCTGGCTGCTCTGGAGAATGTCGGTGGCACCAAGTCAATCACCCGTAACAACTTTGCCGTACACGAGCAGGAAGGTCGCTATGAGAATCAGCATCTCAGCGGTCACGCCGGTCTGATCCTTAATCCACGCGCGCTGGACCTGCGTTTGTTCCTGCAACACTGGCTGCACATTTTCAGCCTGTCAGAAACCACGGCCCGCGGCGTTCGCCACAGCATTCAGTTCTTCGATGCGCACGGTGATGCCGTTCATAAAGTGTATAACACCGATGAAACTGACATGGCAGCATGGGACGCGCTGATTGCGCAGTACAAAAGTGACGTCAATCCTCCGCTGCAAATTGAAGTCGCCCCTGAAGTTCCGGCTCCGACTACAGCCGCCGACACCAGCACTCTCGATGCTGAATGGCGTGCAATGACCGACGTTCACCAGTTCTTCCAGTTGCTGAAACGTCACGATGTCACCCGCCAGCAAGCGTTTAAAGCTGTCGGGGATGATCTGGCATGGCGCGTCGATAACGGCTCGCTGACGCGTTTACTGAATATCGCCAAAGATGACCAAAACGAAATCATGATTTTTGTAGGCAACCGGGGTTGCGTGCAAATTTTCACCGGTCCGATTGAAAAGGTCATGCCGCACGGTGAATGGATTAACGTCTTCAACAAACAGTTCACCCTGCATCTGGTGGAAAGTGCTATCGCGGAAAGCTGGATCACACGTAAGCCGACCAAAGACGGTTTCGTGACCAGCCTGGAGTTATTTGCCGCTGATGGTACGCAGATCGCGCAACTTTACGGTCAGCGTAACGAAGGCAATCCTGAACAAACTCAGTGGCGGGAACAACTGGCGCAACTTAGCAATGAAGGTGTTGCAGCATGAACAAAACCTTGAAAATGGTGGCCGCTATTACAGCATTGCTGGCGACCCCGATGCTGTATGCCGCTGAAAAGCTTGTCAGTATTGGCGGTGACGTTACCGAAATTGTTTACGCACTCGGTGCGGGCAACGAAATGGTTGCCCGCGACAGTACCAGTTTGCGTCCGCAGGCAGTACTGGCTCTGCCGGACGTCGGCTATATGCGCCAGCTCAATACTGAAGGGATTTTGTCTATGCACCCGTCGCTGGTGCTGAGCAGCGAACTGGCAGAACCCTCACTGGTGTTAAAACAGCTTGAGCAGAACGGCGTAAAAGTGGTGCGTGTGCCGGGGACACCTTCTGCGGACATCGTCCCGGATAAAATCGAAGTAATTGCCGCAGCGCTGAACCGTCAGGCGGAAGGTGAAAAACTGATCGCGACCTATCGTTCGCAGATTTCTGCTATTCAACACGATGCCCTGCCGGTAAAAATGTTGTTTGTGATGAGCCACGGTGGCATGTCATCTATGGCAGCAGGTCAGAATACTGCGGCAGATGCGATGATTACGTCTGTCGGGGCGAAAAATGCCATGCAGGGATTCAGTCGTTACCGTCCGCTGTCACAGGAAGGGGTGATTGCCGGTGCGCCGGATATCCTGCTACTGACCGCTGACGGAGTTAAAACCCTGGGTGGAATGGATCAGGTGTGGAAACTGCCGGGTGTTGCTATGACGCCTGCGGGCAAAAATAAGCGTGTGCTGGTCATCGATGATATGTCCCTGCTGGGCTTTGGTTTGCAAACACCTGCGGTGATGGCACAACTTCGTCAGGCTGCGGAACAAGCAAAATGAGTAGCATGAGCCCTCCGGTGCCGTCAGGTCGCCGTTCGCCAGTTTGGGCGATGATTGGCCTTGGCGGCGCTCTGCTGGTGCTGGCCGTGATGGCCGCGAATACCGGCGCGATGTCACTGTCGTTAAGGACGTTACTCGCACGTCCATTTGGCGATAGTTTATGGCAGGTCTGGCTGACAATCCGCCTTCCCCGCGTGCTGCTGGCTGTGGTAGTCGGTTGCGCGCTGGCCAGTTCCGGTGCGGTTATGCAGGGATTGTTTCGCAACCCGCTGGCGGACCCCGGCCTGCTTGGGATCAGCAGCGGCGCGGCGCTTGCGGTTGCCCTGACTATAGTGATGCCACTGGCATTGCCACCCTTGCTGGCCCTGTACAGCCATATGATCAGCGCATTTGCTGGCAGTCTGGCCATTTCAGCCATCGTCTTTACACTGAGTCGTTTCGGCCATGGTGGGTTATCGCGCTTACTGCTTGCCGGTATTGCCATCAATGCACTGTGCGGTGCCGCTGTCGGCGTGCTGACCTACGTCAGTGATGACCAGCAGTTACGCCAGTTCTCTTTGTGGAGCATGGGCAGTCTCGGGCAGGCGCAATGGCCGACACTGGCTGTGGCCTCTTCGCTGATCCTGCCAGCCTGTGTTGCGGCCCTGTTCATGGCGCGGCGCCTGAATATCCTGCAATTAGGTGAAGAAGACGCGCACTATCTCGGTGTGAATGTCCGCCGCACGCAGTTGCAATTATTGCTGCTGAGCGCCCTGCTGGTCGGGGCTGCTGTCGCGGTTTCTGGTGTGATCGGTTTTATCGGTCTGGTGATCCCGCACCTGTTGCGGATGCGTATTGGCGCAGACCACCGCTGGCTATTACCGGGATCGGCCATGGCGGGTGCCTGCCTGCTTTTGCTCGCTGACACGCTGGCCCGCACACTGGTTGCTCCGGCAGAAATGCCGGTGGGATTGCTCACCAGCCTGATTGGCGGGCCGTATTTCTTATGGCTGATCCTGCGCCCGGGAGTTCCGCGTAATGTCTGACTTTACTTCATCAATGGTTGCAGAAAATCTGACGTATTCCGTCAATAGCCGCCGGTTAATTGACGATGTTTCACTCAGCTTGCAAAGCGGAGAGATGGTGGCGTTGATTGGGCCAAACGGTGCCGGAAAATCAACACTGATGCGTATGCTGACCGGCTACCTGATGCCACAATCGGGGCAGATTTCGCTTCAGGGAAGGCAACTCAATGACTGGCCAGCACAGGAACTGGCGCGCACCCGGGCAGTTATGCGTCAGAACAGTACATTGGCGTTTGGCTTTAGCGTGCGGGAAGTACTGACACTCGGGCGTTCACCGCACGGTCAGCAAAATATGCAACGGGCACTGACTGAAGTCATGACGCAAACCGATTGTCTGAATCTGGCAGAAAGAGATTATCGCCATTTATCGGGGGGCGAACAGCAGCGGGTTCAACTGGCGCGGGTACTGATCCAGCTCTGGCAACCCGCCCCTTCCTCACGCTGGTTGTTTCTCGATGAACCTACATCGGCGCTGGATTTATATCATCAGCAACACGCGTTGCGTTTGCTGCGACAGCTAACCCGGCAAACGCCGCTGGCGGTATGTTGCGTGCTGCATGATCTCAATCTTGCGGCGTTGTATGCCGACCGGATTATTTTATTGCACGGCGGAAAAGTGGTCGCCAGCGGGACGCCCGTTGACGTACTGAGCGAGGCCATACTGAGCCGCTGGTATCAGGCCGATTTGAACGTCTGCCCGCATCCGGAAACCGCATTGCCGCAAGTTTTCTTACGCCAGTAGAGACGGTTCAATAAAAATGCCACATTCAGATGTGGCATTTTTTATCTCAGCTCGAACAAGATATTTCGAGGTGTTTTCCCCAGTCGGGTGGCAGTTTCGCCATTTCGTCATATTGAGGCGCATCGCTGTAAGGGTCACGCAATGCCTGGTGAAGTTGCTCCAGCGCACTGATATCATCCACTTCAGCCCTTTCGATGGCTTTCTGCGCCAGATAATTTCTCAAAATAATGCGTGGATTACTTTGTTTCATGGCGTCCTGCCGCGTGGCATCATCAATATCTTCCGTTTGTAAACGCTGACGATAAGCCTGATACCAGCTGTCAAAAGCGTCACGGTCGATGAATTCATCCCGTAAAGGCGACGCGGCCTGCTGTTGTTCTGTCTGGCTGAGCAACCTGAAAGTCTGCGTGAAATCCCGCCCCTCTTTCGCCATCAGACTTAGCAGCCCGGTGAGCAGATCGTTATCCTGTTTATTCTCGGTAAAGAAACCGAGTTTGCCGCGCATCAGCGTGCCATAGGCTCTCATCAGCGCCGGTTCATACTCGCCAAGTGCGGTCTGGAGCTGTTCCGTGGACATCAGGCCGGATAACGTTTGTGCCAGACGATGCAGGTTCCAGTAAGCCACCGCCGGCTGATTATCGTAGCTGTAACGCCCCTGATGATCGGAATGGTTGCAGATATAACCCGGCTGATAATCGTCGAGGAAACCGTAAGGGCCGTAATCGATAGTCAGTCCGAGAATCGACATATTGTCGGTATTCATTACGCCGTGTACAAACCCGATACTTTGCCATTGTGCAATCAGCGCAGCGGTTCGTTCCACCACACTGGTAAACCATTGCTGGTAGCGTGATGCGTCAACCGGCTCACTTTCCAGCAACCGGGGCCAGTGATGTGCGATGACATAATCTGCCAGTTGCCTGACATGTTCAGGCTGTTTGCGGTAGTAGAAGTGCTCGAAATGACCAAAGCGAACATGGCTTTCCGCCACGCGGATCAGCATCGCACCGCGCTCAGGCTGCTCGCGGAAAACCGGCTCATCACTGGTGGCAATCGTCAACGCCCGCGTTGTCGGCACCGATAAATGATGCAGCGCTTCCGAGGCGAGAAACTCACGCACGACAGAACGCAAAACCGCACGACCATCTCCCATTCGTGAGTAAGGTGTCAGCCCGGCCCCTTTCAGATGCCAGTCGAACCGTTTTCCGGAAGGTAAAACCTGTTCGCCCAGTAAAATACCCCGTCCGTCGCCCAGTTGTCCGGCCCACTGGCCGAACTGATGCCCGCTATAAACCTGAGCCAGAGGCTGCATACCGGGGAAGAGTTTTTCACCGCACCAGTATTCGCGATGCTGAGCATCGAAAAGCGAGTCATCCAGCCCCAGTTCACGCGCCAGTGGTTCGCTGTGATAAAGAAGCCGTGCGCCTTTTAGCGGCGTCGGTTGCAGTTGCGTGTAAAAGTCAGGCAACTGGTCAGCATAATGATGTTCAAATCGCAGCATAAATCCCCCTTTTTAATAGTGTAGGACTGCGGGACGTTAATTAACACGGAGCGAATGCAGGGAGATTATGACCTTGAGTGATAAAAAATCCCGGCACAGCAGGCGCTGGCCGGGATCCTGAGAGTGAAACAACCTGCGACGATCAGTGAAATTGGCTGGGCCGCACAAGCAGGCTGTCCAGTTCAGCGGGCTCAACACCAGGCCATAGCAAACCCTTCACCCCTTGTATTTCTACTTTGCGTAACGCATCAAAATAGTCCTGAGAGTCGAGCCCGTCGACCACGATATTACGGCAAAAACGGTTAACATTTCTTATCAGCGAGGGCATCACGATAGTGAAATGTTCACCCTCACAGAGCTGCCAGAAAAGATTTTTGTCGAGCTTCACCCACTGAAAAAGATGGTCAAAAACGGGCACCATGTTAATAGTGCCTGAGCCGAAGTTTTCCAGACAAAGCGGGAAATATTTTTTTAATGCAACCAGTTGCTGGTTATTTTTGCCTTCGGAAAGACGCGGAAACGACTCACTCAGATTAAGATGAATGAAAGTATGCATGCTGAACGCATTGCGGAGATTTTCATCTTCCAGCAATAAGGCCACCTGTTTTTCCTCAACACTGATATTCAAAATAACCTGATTATCGCTAAACCATCGGGCATGCTCACCCGCCCATATCTGTTGTTCATTAAGAAACCGTAATAACTGCTGCGGTGTTAACAGGTTCAGTACCAGTTCTGTGGGCATGACTAACTTGCTGTCTGCGCTGGAAAAACGGCAAATTAATTCTATGGCGAGTAATTTCCCGTCAATGGTATAGACCGGCTGGCACAGGTAGCTGCTGTTAAAGGCCGTATCGAATTGTATTTTCATTTTTGTCCAAAACATCAACGGCACGACTAATTGATTAATAACTTTTTTGACTATCAATCAGATCATAAAGATACCGGAGCCCCGAGGCGAAACCGAAATATTAGAGAAATTGATATCAATAAAGAGCCTATCCGGTTGTAAGTGTACAGAGACGACCACACGAGCGGCTGCGATTCAAAGTTTTTAAAAACGCCTTTCCCTTATTGCCTTCTTTTTAGGGGTTATAACAGTCAACACAGGGATTTCAGACTAATCTTATCGCCAGAGGTGAAAACACGCAACTTGCCTTGTGAGCGCTATCAATCCTTTTTCAACAAGAATTCCTGCTTTGTTTTGTGCTAATGCCCAAAAAGCATGTTACTAAATATTTTAGCTAATGGTTATAGTGACTTATGGAATATTGCGCAAGTGACGGGATTCACAACCGGGCTTTTAAGAATGATGAGTAATTTTGCTAAGGTAATAATAAACCGGAGGTTATTCGTCATCATCACCGACCTCCGGCATTCTCAACTTTACTGGATACAACGCACCAGCCAGTTTTGCAGTTCAGTGAGTTCAGCCTGCATCGCCGGATATCGGATAATGATGCGCTGGCAGGCTTGCCCGACGTCCTGCGCGTGATAGCGCGTGCCTGCCAGCTCCGCAGCTAATCTCTGTAACGGTGCGGGATTAAGGCTGTCGGTGAAAATCTGCGCACGGCTGATGTTGCCCTTCTCCACATCAAAGTGAATATCCACCCCGCCCCAGATAAACCGTTCGTTCAGTAAATGGCTGAAGGCCGGTGCTTTGCCGAAATTCCATTCCCAGCTGCTTTGTTTAGCAAATCTTTCGGGGAATCCCGGAATGTCAGGAAACACTTCCGGAGAGATGATTTCAGGTTTTACATTCCCACCATACCAGTCGAAAAATGCCGCAATCACGGCCTGGCAAATTTGCTCATGATTGATATCCGGCACAAACTCATTGAGATTCGCGACCCTCGAACGCACCGAAGTGATCCCTTTTGCCTGCAACTTTTTGACGTCCGGATTGAGATAGTTGGCGAGACGGCTGAGATCGGCATTAAGCAGTAACGTGCCGTGATGGAAGCCGCGGTCGGCTGTTTCACGATAGGCGGAACCGGAAATTTTCCGCTCGCCTTCCGGCGTCTGTACCACCAGATCGTTACGACCCGAGGCAGTAGCATCGATACCCAGCGTTTTTAGTGCGTTGAGAATAATGCCGGTTGAAATGCTTTTATCGTATTCCGGTTTACCCGCCATGAAGGTGAAGCAGGTATTCCCGAGATCGTGAAAAACCGCCCCGCCGCCACTGCTGCGCCGCGCCAGACGAATGCCGTCTTCTTCCATTCTGCGGGTATTGCATTCTTTCCACGGATTCTGCGCCTGCCCGATAACCACGGTTTCGGAATTTCGCCAGAGGAATAACACACGCTGCGTGGTCATCTCGCGGAAAATACAATCTTCTACGGCCAGATTGAACCAGGGATCGTAAGAATCGGAAAGTAATAGTCTGAGAGGTTTCATTGCATATTCATCCTGAATGAGTCTGCTTTGATAATAACAGCAAAAAACAGGATGAAATACGCAGTGAAATCAGGGGGAATGCGATTGGGCACCGTGTCAGATACGGCGCGCCTGCCAGTACACTTTTCGCCAGTAAACGTTGTCGAGTGAAGAACGGGTCACGCCCTGGCTGGTCGAGGCATGAATAAACTGATCGGCAGTATCATAAATACCGACATGCAAACCATTTTCACCGCTGCCGGTTTTGAAGAAGACTAAGTCGCCGGGCAACAATTCATCACGTGGCACTTTGGTGCCAATTTTGGTCTGGTCGGCGGTCGTTCTCGGCAGCACGACGCCAAACCGATCGCGGTAAGTGCGGAAGACAAAACCAGAACAGTCAACGCCGCTCGGTTGTAATCCGCCGTAACGATACGGGGCACCGTGCCATTGGCTGAGCTGGTCGTTAAGCTCGGCCACGACAGTAATAGAATCGGCAAACCTGCCGCTTGGCGGCGGAGCGTGGCTGCTGCAACCGTTAAGAATTAATGCGGCAACGGCCAGCAGGGAATACATGGATACGGATGAGCAGCGCATAGTGCATTCCTTCTCGAATAGCATCACGGCCTGACCAGACGCGAAGGTTTACGCGCGCCGGATAAGTCGCCGTTATCTAAGAACTAATAGAATTTAGCGCTATTTTATCCGTCATCCAATGTTTAATGATGTTTTTTATCGTCATAAAAATCATTCAATGGGATTTTTTTACCGGTTTACTGTGGATAAGCCAGACACCTGACAGGATAAGCAACCCGCCAATTGTTTTACTTAAGCTGATGCTTTCATTGAACCAGGGCAGCGTTACTGCGGCAATATACACCAGCGCATAACTCAGACTCAGTAAGGTATACGCCCGGTTGAGTGGCAGGTAACGCAAGGCAAAGAACCAGCATCCCATCGATAATATATAGCCACACAGCCCCATAAAAACGGCAATCAGGGCATGTAAATGGCTAACAATAAAGGGAGTATCTATAGCGGCCAGTGAAAACAACGGGATCTGCACTATGCCCCATTTCATCAGTAATTGTGCCGCCGTTACCAGCAAAACACTTCCCGCACTCCACAGGTATCCTTTCATAAGCTGACACTCATTAGTGCAATACCACACATGATCAGTGCGACGCCGCACCAGTGGCGGCCATCGACAACTTCACCGAAGAACCAGCGGGCACACAGCGTGATCAAGACGAAATTCAGGCTGAGCATCGGATAAGCCAGGCTCAGCGGCAATAATTGCAATACACGTAACCATAACAGCATGGCGATACCGAGCAACAATATCGCCAGCCCGAGCCAGCGTAAAACTCTCGCCATGCCATGCGCAGCAACCTGTGCGGCCTGCTTCTGACAAAGCTGACCGGCACAGGTGACAACGCTGACGACAAGAACCAGAAGGAAACCGGTCATGGCAGTTTTTTGTAGAATAACAGTGCCTGACGGTCGATCCGCACCGTTTGATCCGCAGGAGGCAGAGAGGATTTCACCGCAGCATTACGGTCAAGTCTGAGGATCAGAGAAACATTTCCTGCCTGACGCGCTTGTTGCAGCCACTGTGAGAAATGTGCCGCATCGACAAAATTGTCTTTGGCATCCGGATAGCTCAAACCGTATTGCAGCTCACCCTTTTCATCAAACATCAGAATATCGCTGCGCTTGAGTGTCCACGCAACTGCGGTTGCCACACCGACGTTATCTGTCAGCACATAACGACTGTCTTTCAGCAACGCCATATTTTGCGTCAAAAAGGGCTGTGGCTGTTTGGAATCCATCACTTTTTTCGGAATAGCCTGTCCGGCCAGCAATGCCAGCACCAGCGGGCAAAGGGCAGCCCAATACCAGCGCTTTTTCAAATCCGTCAGCGACACTGCGCCAGCCAGCGCCCACACGGCAAAACACAGAATACCGATCAGGGCATGCGGCAACTCAGAACGACTGAACACGGCTTTGATGTGGAAAGGTAATATGCCGGAGATCAACAGAACTGCCACGGCCAGCAACACACCAAACACGATGTTGAGGGTCCCATTGGCTTTCAGTGCACGTAATTTTCCTGACTCAAGGATCTTATCTAAATAATCCGCCATCAGCAGGGCAAGCGGCGCAAAGCACGGCAAAATGTAAGTCGGCAATTTACCTTTAGCAATGCTAAAGAAAATCAGCGGCATGATTGTCCAGCTCAGCAGGAAGAACAATTCCGGACGCACGACGCGTTGAGTCCAGCCCGCCCGCAAAGCTCCCGGTAACAACCCGAGCCATGGCAGCGCCCCCAGAAACAGCACCGGCAGGTAATACCAGAAAGGTGCCTTGTGCTGAGCATCAGCCTCAGCAAAACGCTGAATATGCTCAACCCAGAAGAAGTAGTTCCAGAAGTCCGGCTCCCGGTGTGCTATCGCCAGCACCCACGGCAGGCTCAGTACCGCCGCACTCACAATCGCCAGGGGCCCCCAGCCAAGCAGGGTTTTGAAACGCTTTTCGCGCCAGATAATCGGCAGAACCGCAATAACCGGTAACGCCAGCGCCAGAAAGCCTTTGGTCATAAAACCCATACCACAGGCCAGCCCGAGTGCAATCCAGCTCAGGGCTTTTTGCGGTGTACGCGATACCCGCAGGCAGAAATAGCTTGCGACCATTGCGGCCGTCATCCACAGCGTGATCATCGGATCCATCACACTGTAAGTCCCGATGCCGAAAACCAACGTCATGGACAGATAAATCAATGCCGCAGTGTAAGCCGTCTGGCGGTTGCGCCACATAAGATGCGCCAGCCAGAACACTAAAATCGCGCTAAGCGCCGTGCTGAATACCGATCCAAAACGCACGGCAAAGTTGCTGTCGCCAAAAATCATCTGGCTGATATTGTTAAACCAGTAACCCGCGACGGGTTTCTCAAAATAGCGTAACCCGAGAAGATGTGGCACAACCCAGTCGCCGCGCTGAAGCATTTCGCGGCTGATTTCTGCATAACGGGTTTCATCGGGTTGCCATAAGAGACGGGTGTTAAGAGGAACAAGGTAAACCAGGGCAAAGAACACCAAAATCAGCGTGCCCCACAGGCCTTTAATTGTTTTCGACATCAGGAAAAACCTTCTTGCTGACAGCCTAACCAGCCTTCCCGACCCGGGAAACTGGCGCGAACCACTTTGCCTCTTGGCAATGTACTGAGATCTTGCGGCAGCAACTCACCCAGCGCGCAAAACTGGATCCCCTGCGCAGACGCACGGGTTAACAATTCATCGAACTGTTTAGCCAGTGACATGCCTTCCACTTCGGCATGAATGGTATAAACCGGTACACCATGATCTTTCGCAATAGCATCAAGAATAAAGTCGTTGAAGTTATCGGCGTTAATCTCGCCGCCAGCCACTTCGTCATAAGTGGGTAACGTCACGGGAATCTGCACAGCGCCCAGTGTTCCGTTTTCCAGTACCGGCAGGAAAGGTCGCGTTCCGCGGCAATCACTGTTGTAGTAAAAGTGGAAACGTTCTTTGACTTCGATAACCCGCTCATCGGCACGCCAGCCTGCTACGGCCGAACATTCGACATCATGGCCCAAACTTTTTTCGAGCGCATCCAGCCCCAGGCGGATTTGTTCTTCCAGCTGTTTCTCGGACCATTTCCCGACTTTTGCCTGCCAGCCCTGATGATCCCAGGCGTGCAGCCCGACTTCATGCCCGCGTTTTGCGGTTTCTTTCATCAGATAACCGAGATCACGCGCGATAAGTTTACCCGGCCACGCGGTGCCTGCCAGTAAGATATCCCAGCCGTAAAGAGACGCCGCATTAGAGCGCAGCATTTTCCACAGGAAGCGCGGTTTAAGCAGGCGCCATAAATGACGCCCCATATTATCCGGGCCAACGCTGAAGAAGAAACTGGCAGTAATTTTATGATTTGCAAGAGTTTGCAGAAGCTGAGGGACACCCTCGCGGGTGCCACTCCAGGTATCCACATCAATGCGCAGACCCACTTTCTTCATGACGGGCACCGTTTCAGGCTTTGCCAGCGTCAGGATTTACTGAACGCAGGAAGAAATCCAGGGTTTCAGCAACGGTTTTATCCATGCCGATTTCCGGTTTCCAGTTAAGCAGACGACGGGCATTTTTGATGCTCGGCGTACGGTGCTCCACGTCCTGATAGCCTTTTCCGTAATACGTGCTGCTTTCCACCAGATTGAAACCAGCGAACGGCGGGAACTGCGCGCGCAACGGATGTGATTCAAAACTGCTCAGCAGCATTTCTGCCAGTTCACGAATGCTCGCTTCGTTAGTCGGGTTACCGATGTTAATAATCTGGCCATCACATAAGTTGTCGCGGTTCTCGATGATCCGGAACAACGCTTCAATACCGTCGTTGATATCAGTGAAGCAACGCTTTTGCTCGCCGCCATCCACCAGTTTGATCGGTGATCCTTCAACCAGATTAAGAATCAGTTGGGTGATCGCACGGGAACTGCCGATACGCGCAGCATCCAGGTTATCCAGACGTGGTCCCATCCAGTTGAACGGACGGAACAGGGTGAACTTCAGGCCTTCTTTCGCGCCGTAAGCCCAGATCACGCGGTCCAGCAGTTGCTTGGAAACAGAGTAAATCCAGCGCTGTTTGTTGATCGGGCCGACAATCAGACGGGAATGATCTTCGTCGAATTCCTTATCATCACACATGCCGTAAACTTCAGACGTTGACGGGAAGATAATGCGTTTTTTGTATTTAACGCAATCGCGGACAATTTTCAGGTTTTCTTCGAAATCCAGTTCGAATACGCGCAGCGGATTACGGGTGTATTCGATTGGCGTTGCAATCGCCACCAGCGGCAGAACGACGTCGCATTTTTTGATGTGATATTCGATCCACTCTGAATGGATGCTGATATCGCCTTCCACGAAGTGGAAATGCGGATTACCCATAAAGCGGCTGATCGCGTCAGAGCTGATATCCAGGCCATAAATTTCATAGCGGTCTTCGCGAAGCAAACGCTCACTCAGGTGGTTACCGATAAAACCATTCACGCCGAGGATTAAAACACGGGTACGGCGTTTCATCACCGCCGTGGGCAACGTTGCGACACGCATATCCGGCATAATGCCCAGTTCCAGTGCCAGACGGGAACCCTGTACATACAGGCCGTTTTCACTCTGCCCTGCCAGAATTTCCAGCGCGCCTTCGCCACAGGCGATGGTCAGCGGATCAGAAGAAAGCACGGTGCCCGGTTGTTTGTCGTGCTGAGTTGCCAGCGGACGTGCGCGCCAGATAGTCAGCTTACGTTGGCCGAGATAAGAGAATGCGCCGGGATAGGGTTCAGTCACCGCGCGGATCAGGTTATTAATTTCAGTGGCCGATTTGTGCCAGTGAATTTCACCGTCAGCGGCGGTACGGCGACCAAAGTAACTGGCCTGAGATTCGTCTTGCGCCGTCAGTGTGATGTTACCCGCTTTCATTTCCGGCAACAGATCTGTCAGTAATGCTTTCGCTGCCTCACGCACTTTGGCATGAAGTTTCAGCGCCGTGTCATCGCCAGTGATCGCCACTTTGCGCTGACCAACGATATCACCTGCATCCGGTCGTTTGACCATTTTATGCAAAGTGACACCCGTTTCGGTTTCACCGTTGAGGAGCGCCCAGTTAACCGGTGCACGACCACGGTAACGCGGCAGCAATGAACCGTGCAGATTGAAGCCACCCTGCGGCGCCAGAGATAAAATCTCTTCGCTCAGCATATTACGGTAGTAGAAAGAGAAGATGATATCGGGCTGTAAAGCACGGATGCGGTCAACCCACAATGGATGGTTAACATCTTCCGGTGCATAAACGGGCAGGTTCAGCTCAGCGCCCTGACGGGCAACGGAAGAAAAGAACTGGTTTTCATTCGGGGAATCAGTGTGGGTGAAAACTGCCTGAACATCATAACCCGCGTCAACCAGAGCCTGTAAACCAACACAACCAATATCATGATAGGCAAATACAATCGCTTTCATTACTCTTCTTCCTGACTGTGGTCTTCGGAACGAACGCCGACGACTTTTTGAACAAAATAACGGGGACGCGCACGAACATCGTTGTAGATCCGCCCGATGTATTCACCGAGTAATCCCATACCGACAAACTGCGCACCGATAAACATAAATAACAATGCAAATAGCGTGAATACGCCTTCCGCAGACCACTCAGGGCCGTTGATCAGGCGCATTAAAATGAGGAATACCGCCAGCAGGAAACCGAAGATGGCAATCACACTGCCAACAACACTGAGCATTCTCAGCGGTGTTGTCGTCAGACAAGTGATCAGGTCATACATCAGGTTAATCAGTTTCATCAGACTGTATTTGGAATCACCAAACTCACGCTCAGAATGCTGAACCGGAATTTCTATGGTTCTGCGTGCGAATGTGTTGGCCAGAATAGGAATAAAGGTACTGCGCTCATGGCAATGCAGCATAGCTTCGATAATGTGACGGCGATAAGCCCGTAACATACAGCCGTAGTCACCCATCGATTTACCGGTGGCACGTTGGATCATCATGTTGATCATCTTTGATGCCGTTTTACGGAACCAGGAATCGCGACGATTTGCACGTACGGTGCCGACAACGTCATAGCCTTCATCGGCAGTGGCGACCAGGCGCGGGATTTCTTCCGGTGGATTTTGCAGGTCAGCATCAAGCGTAATGACCAGATCACCGGTCACATGGCTAAAACCGGCCATAATGGCGGAATGTTGGCCGTAATTGCGGTTGAGCAAAACGGCAATAACATGGCTGTCCGGTTGTTCTGCAGCGGCAGCGAGCATGTCGCCGGAGCTGTCAGAACTGCCGTCATCCACCAGAATGATTTCGTATTGCTGGGTTAATTGCTGACAAGCGGCCTGCGTACGAGATAACAACGCCGGCAGGCTTTCTTCTTCGTTGTAGACCGGGATAACCACCGAGACTTTACGGATTGGTTCGTATTGCGCCACTACTGCGCCTCCAGAAGGGAAAAAAGAGCCGCGACAACGCGGTCCACATCGCTGTCCTGCATATCAGGGAACAGCGGCAAACTGCATAAACGTGCCGAATTCCATTCACTGTTTGGCAGGCTCAGATGCGGATAACGTTCGCGGTAATATTTTTGGGTGTGAGCTGCACGGAAATGTAAACCCGTTCCGATCCCCTGCTCTTTCAGACGTTCCATCAGTGCGTCACGGCTGATACCACAACGCGCTTCATCCACACGGATCATGAATAAGTGCCACGCATGAAGGTGCGGGTAAGCCGGTACAGCCATTGGCAGATAAGGTGAGCCCTGTAATTTATCCAGATAACGCTGTGCCAGCTCCGCACGGCGGGCATTCATTTGTGCAAGACGTTTAAGCTGCACGACAGCCACAGAAGCATGAATGTCGGAGAGATTGTATTTAAAGCCTGGCTCAACCACTTCAGCCTGCGGTTTACGCCCCAGCACCTGACGATCAAATGCATCAACCGCCAGACCATGGAATTTCAATGCACGTACTTTTTCAGCCAGAGCATCATCGTCGGTGGCAATCAGACCGCCTTCTGCGCAGGTCATATTTTTGATCGCGTGGAACGAGAAAATTGCTGTCCCCTGTGCGCCAATCCAGCGTTCACGGTATTTTGTGCCTGCCGCGTGCGCAGCATCCTCCACGACCGGAATACCGTGTTCATTAGCAACAGCATAAATCGGGTCAAGGTCTAAAGGCGCGCCGGCGTAATGCACCGGGATAATCGCTTTGGTTTTTGGCGTGATAGCCGCAGCAACCGCGTCGGCACTGACCATCAACGTGTCAGGATCAACATCAATCATCACCGGTTCTGCGCCGAGCAGGACAATCATGTTGATGGTTGAAACCCAGGTCTGTGAAGGCGTGATCACTTCATCGCCCGGTCCGATGCCGAGCGCCATCAGGGTGACATGCATGCCGCCGGTCGCAGAACTGACTGCGATAGCATGCTTACAACCGAAAGTGGCAGAAAAATCCTGTTCAAGCTGATGAGTCTGTGGCCCGGTGGTGATCCAGCCAGAACGTAAAACCTGCCCCACTGCAGCTATTTCTTCTTCGCCCATAGACGGACGGGAAAAAGGCAAAAAGTTTTCCATTACGCTATCCCAAAAAGGTAATTACCGATACCGACTGTAGACCGCATTTATTTAACAGTAAGTAAACGCCGTCATGAAATTATGGATCTTATGATGTCGGTTTAATCTTAATTTAACCTTAAGAATTTACCAGTCACGCGAAGCTAAACAGAAAGTAAATAAACAAAAATTAAATAGCAGGAAAAAATAAAAACCATTTAATAACAATCAATTACATTAAATTATGTTTTTATGAAAAAATGAACTTTATTAAAACAATGCATCTTCTGCGTTTTTTATGAACAAATAAGAATTGGGGTAAAGCGTAAACCCCAATAATAATATAATTAAACCGCTATGCATTAAGCTCAGGTCGCCATTATCCATTGCCTGCCTGCCAGTTCGTGTATCTGAAATGCCACTTTGTACACGTCTGAAAGTATTTCAGGCTGCATGACATCAGCACATTTTCCCGCCGCCATCACCTGACCCTGCGACATAAGCCAGATCTGATGTGCGTAATGGAGGGTATGGTTGAGATCATGATCGCTTAACACAACGGAACGTCCTGCCGCGCAAAACTCCGCAAGTAACTGATCCAGCGCCTGCTGCTGGGCAACATCCAGGCTGTTCATCGGCTCATCAAGGAATAAAAGCTGACTATCAGGATTCACCGTCGGCCACACTTGCAATAAAGCAGCCGCCAGCCTCACCCGCTGCCATTCCCCGCCGGATAAATGCGTGACCGGCCGGCCAAGTTTATCGCTGAGATGTAAAGCATCACATAAACATGAAACCGTGCGCTCAAGAACAGCAGGATCCACTTCTCGCGGCTGATGAAGGGACAAATATTGAAATACCGGCATCAGGGATGCCGGGGTCAGTTGCTGGCATAACCAGGCGCGAAGACGTGCCAGCCTGGGTCCGGGAACGTCGGCAAGCGGTTGTCCGTCGAGAATAACCTCGCCTCCCCCTGCCGACATACCCGCCAGACGGGTCAGTAAAGTGCTTTTCCCGGCGCCATTCGGGCCGATAATATGGATCCGACAGCCCGGCACAATCTGCGCGCTAAATGCGCTAAGCCGCCCCGCAACGGTTATCTCACGACATTCCAGCATTGGTGTATTCACACGCAAATTATTTCGCCAGTGCGGCTTTGATGGTTTCCATAAGGATCGGATCTTCCGGTGTCATATCGGGTGCAAAACGCTGAACCACGGTGCCGTCACGACCAATCAGGAATTTCTCAAAGTTCCACAAGATGTCATCGGGCTTAAGAGGTTGACGACCTTTGCTGGCCAGACGTTCGTAGAACGCACTGTCTTCCGGTTTGACGGCTGTCGGACAGGCTGCAATCAGCGCTGAATACAGCGGATGACGGTTGTCTCCGTTGACGTTAATTTTGCTAAACATCGGGAATTTCACGCCAAAATGGGTGGTGCAGAAGGTTTTGATCTCATCTTCAGTGCCCGGTTCCTGCGCGCCGAATTCATTGCACGGGAACCCCAGCACTTCAAAACCACGATCGTGCCAGGCCTGGTAGATATTTTCCAGCCCCTCATATTGCCTGGTCAGGCCACATTGTGATGCCACATTCACGACCAGCAATACAGAACCTTTATAAGCACCGAGCGTCGTGGTTTCGCCATCGATAGTTTTCAGGGAGATATTATAAATTTCATTACTCATCGTTTTCGTCCTGATATTTGTAGGTTAGGGGAAGGGTTTCAGTGAACAGCATAGCCGACACACCGAAAAGCATCAGCGGATTTGTCCGGTTCTGGTCAGCAACCAGATGAATACCGGTGCACCCAGCGTGGCAGTCACCACACCAATCGGTAATTCCGCCGCGGATAAACCAATTCGCGCCAGCACATCCGCTAACAGTAAAACTGAAGCGCCGCAAAGCGCACAGGCGGGCAGCAAACGGCGCTGATCGGTGATCCCGCAAAGCCTGAGAATATGCGGGATGATCAGCCCGATAAAACCGATGACGCCCGATAAGGCGACGCTCAGCCCGACCATCCAGCCGACGGCAAGCACCAGAATATAACGCCAGGTGTTCAGCGATATGCCGAGTTGCCTCGCCTGCTGCGTCCCGAGAGACAATAGATTGAGTGCATTCCCCTGTAAGACCAGCCACAGTAAAACAGGCAGCAACATTAATCCCAGCCAGAGCTGATTCCAGTCAACACCGCCAAATCCGCCCATCATCCAGTACATCAACTGCCGTAAATCGAGATTGTTGCTGAAATAAATCGCCCAGGTCATTAAAGCACTGCAGACAATCCCAATAGCAATCCCGACAAGAAGCATACGGGCATTCGTCAAAAGGCGTTTACGGGCAATATATAGCAGAAAGAAAGTGACAATCAGAGCGCCCGCGATGGCTGCCAGACTCATGATCCAAACAGGCAACAGGCCGTGGCTTAACATGACACATAAAACCAGCGCGACGCAGGCACCATTGGCAACACCGAGTAAACCGGGCTCGGCAAGAGGATTTTCGAACAACGACTGCATCACTGCCCCGGAGACAGCGAGACTTGCGCCCACCAAAATGACAGCGACAGCGCGCGGAAACCGTAATTGCCACACGAACAGACGCGCCTCAGTGCTGAACCATTGATCCGGCCACAGCCAGCGTTCACCCGCACTCAGACTGAACACCCATATCAACAACAAGAACATACCCAGCCCGTATAACCAGCGGCGGTCACGGTATTTCTGTTGCTGTTCAAAGGCAGAAAAGGTCTGCGGGATAGGCATGAATGGCTAATTCCTGGGGCTCACGGGAAGTGACTATCCTACCGATATTAGGCAGTTAGCTCTAGCGAAGAACGGCTGAATACCATAAATAGAAATTGAAAAAGCCGGTGACTGAGCACCGGCTTCGGACACGTTGGGCATTTACAGGGAAAATCAGTGTCCCTGATAACCATTCGGCGGGATCGGCTGGCCGTTCCCCTGATGACCATTATTATCATGATGATCATTACCGTTTGGACGGCCCGGGTTATGGGGCTGCGGTCCTGGCTGATTACGCCCCGGCTTATCATGGTTACGCTGCGGTGGTTTAGCGTCCCAGCGATTACCGTGCCAGTACATGCCATGTTCATTACGCTCACCGTAATGATGGCCCTGATGATCATGCCACCACTGCGGTGGGCGCCAGTCATAGCCATCCCAATAGTAACCGCGCTGATCCTGATCCCCGAGGTGAAGTGATACGCCAGGTACGTTGAGGTCAATAGAAACATTTGCCTGCGCGATCACAGGCAAAGCCAGTGCACAACAAAGCAATAAGAGAGATTTTTTCACGTTAGTTACGCCTTCTTTATTTTTTATGACGTGATTTTTATATCAGTCAGGTATTGAAGAAAATATAAGAAATAAGCGTATTTTCGGATAACTTGCTCTGACCTTACAATAAAAACACAAACATGTCCTGGTTGAAATAATTCAACAAGACGGCGTGTGTTATCTATTCAATTCCTATTAAGACACTAACAAATCTTAACGCAAGCCTGACAACAACCTGTCTGCATTCTATTTATAATCGACCTGTTTATTCAAACGAAGGATGTATTTTATGCGTCGTATTTTCGCTCTGCTGAGCATTGCTCTGGTTGTCGTCAGCCTCAGTGGCTGTTTATTCCCACCATTTTGGGGTCCTGGTGGTGGCGGTCATGGCGGCGGTGGGCACGGTGGCGGCGGTCCGGGTGGACCTCGTATGTTCTATAACCACTAGTCACCTTTTATAATTCCATTCTCCCGTTCCCGGCTAATTTGTCCGGTAACTTTTATTCAGATATTAATATGTAAATATTATTAACTGAACATAATGAGTGACTTACCATAGGGGCTTCGGCCCCGTTTTATTTGAATGGCATCCGGATAAATAATAAACCAAAGTTCTTTTCAGGCCTTGAAATTTAATCTATCAGACTAATCCTGAACCGCCTACCCCTTTAACGCTATCTTTTCACTTTCTGTGCTAATTACTTAAAAGCGTTAAAACCTATTGTTTCCGATGACACTGCACTCTTAAAAATCAGATAAAAAAAAGGCCGCTTTCGCGGCCTTTTTGATGTTTTCACTTATTCTTTCGGCGTGGCATTCTCTACACGACTTTTCAATTTCTGTCCCGGACGGAAAGTCACCACACGACGCGCCGTGATCGGAATATCTTCGCCGGTTTTCGGGTTACGTCCCGGACGTTGGTTTTTGTCACGCAAATCAAAATTGCCAAAGCCAGACAGTTTAACTTGCTCGCCATTTTCCAAAGCACGACGTACTTCTTCGAAAAATATTTCAACAAGGTCTTTGGCATCCCGTTTGCTCAGCCCGAGCTTTTCAAACAGGTGTTCTGACATTTCAGCTTTAGTAAGCGCCATAGGTTCAATCCCTCAAGGATGCTTGGAATCGCTGTTTTAGAGCCTCTACACATTTTGCAACGGTAGCGGCGATCTCCTCTTCTTCCAGTGTACGGCCGGTATCCTGCAACACCAGACTGATAGCCAGGCTCTTGTAACCTTCAGCTACGCCCTTGCCACGGTACACATCAAACAAGTTTACGCCAACTACCTGATTTGCGCCAACTTTCTTGCACTCTGCCAAAATATCGTCTGCGGGCACGTTTTCGGCCACTACCACAGCGATGTCACGACGGTTCGCCGGGAAGCGAGAAATCTCTTTCGCATCAGGCAGTACGCGGTCTGCGACCTTATTCCACAACAGTTCGAAGACCACGGTACGACCATTAAGATCGAGTTTACGTTCCAGCTCAGGGTGTACTACACCAATGAAACCAATACGTTCGCCGCGTAAATAAATTGCTGCGCTCTGCCCAGGATGCAACGCAGGATTCGCTTCCACCTTGAACTGTACATCGTTCATTTTGCCGGTAAGCTCAAGAATAGCCTCAAGATCACCTTTCAAATCGTAGTAGTCAACTGCCTGACGCGCCAGATCCCAATGCTCTTCATTTTTAGTGCCGGAGATTACACCAGACAGCATGACGTCCTGACGGATACCCAAATCGGCTTGCGTATCAGGTACAAAGCGCAGGCCGCTTTCAAATAAACGTACGCGACTTTGCTGACGATTCTGGTTATTTACTACAGCAGTCAGCAGGCCAGACCACAGGGAAAGACGCATTGCAGACATTTCAACCGAGATCGGGCTGGGTAAAATCAGCGCTTCTTCGCCAGGATGCAGCAGAGCCTGCACTTTTGGATCGACAAAACTGTAAGTGATCGCTTCCTGGAAACCACGATCAACCAGCAGATTTTTCACACGTTTCAGTGAAAGGTTCGCTTCACGGTGTTTGGTCATCACCAGACTGGCTTTAACCGGCACATCAGGAATGTTGTTGTAGCCGTAGACACGCGCGACTTCTTCCACCAGGTCTTCTTCGATTTGCATATCGAAACGCCAGCTTGGCGCCACAGCTACCCAGTGGTCGCCATTATGCTGAACCTTACACCCCAGACGGGTCAGGATGTCAGTCACCTGAGCATCTTCAACATGATGCCCGATCAGGCGATCCAGTTTTTCACGACGCAAGGTGATGGTTGCCGCTTTCGGCAAATCAACGTCGGAGGTCGCTTCAATGACCGGACCGGCTTCACCACCACAAATGCTCAGCAACAACGCAGTAGCCCGTTCGATAGCTTTGAACTGCAGCTCAGGATCCACACCACGTTCATAGCGATGAGAAGCATCCGTGTGCAGACCCTGACGGCGTGCACGGCCAGTAATTGAGAGCGGAGCAAAGAATGCAGATTCCAGCAGGACGTCCTGCGTCTCGTCGTTCACACCGGAATGTTCGCCACCAAAGATACCGGCCATTGCCAGGGCTTTCTCATGGTCTGCGATGACCAGCGTATCTTCCGCCAGTTTCGCCTCTGTGCCATCGAGCAACGTTAATGCTTCGTTTTTCTGCGCCATGCGCACGACGATGCCACCACTGATGCGATTCAGATCAAACGCATGCATTGGCTGACCGAGTTCGAGTAACACGTAGTTCGTGATATCGACCACTGCGTCGATAGAACGGGTGCCACAGCGACGCAGTTTTTCACGCATCCACAATGGTGTAGGTGCTTTAACGTTGATGCCTTTAACGACACGGCCCAGATAGCGCGGACACGCTTGTGGCGCCTGCACATCAATGGGGATGGTGGCATCAATCGTTGCTTTCACCGGGTTCATTTCCGGCTCAACCAGTGGCAACTGGTTGATGACAGCAACATCACGCGCCACGCCGAGGATACCCAGGCAATCAGCACGGTTTGGCGTTACGCTGATTTCAATCGTGGTGTCATCGAGTTTCAGGAATTCACGGATATCTGTACCGACTGGCGCATCAAGTGGCAGTTCAATAATACCGTCGTGATCCTCTGAAATACCCAGCTCAGAGAACGAACACAGCATGCCTTCTGAAGGCTCGCCACGCAATTTGGCAGCTTTGATTTTGAAATCACCCGGCAATACGGCGCCCACCGTTGCAACTGCAACTTTAAGGCCCTGACGACAGTTTGGCGCGCCACAAACGATGTCCAGCAGACGATCGCCGCCCACATTGACTTTAGTCACACGCAGTTTGTCTGCGTTTGGATGCTGACCGCATTCGACAACTTCACCGACAACCACGCCATTAAATGCGCCTGCAACCGGCTCAACGCCATCAACTTCCAGGCCGGCCATAGTAATTTGGTCTGATAATGCTTCGCTGCTAATGGCTGGGTTTACCCACTCACGCAACCAGAGTTCACTGAATTTCATGTGATATTCCCGCCTTACTTAAACTGTTTGAGGAAACGCAGATCGTTTTCGAAGAATGCACGCAGATCAGTCACGCCATAACGCAACATAGTCAGACGTTCCATCCCCATTCCGAAGGCAAAACCGGAATACACTTCAGGGTCGATGCCCACATTGCGCAGGACATTCGGATGCACCATGCCGCAACCCAGCACTTCCAGCCATTTGCCATTTTTGCCCATTACATCCACTTCTGCGGAAGGTTCTGTGAACGGGAAATAGGAAGGACGGAAACGGATCTGCAAATCAGCTTCAAAGAAGTTATTCAGGAAATCGTGCAGTGTGCCTTTCAGGTTGGAGAAGCTGATGTCTTTATCAACGATCAGGCCTTCCATCTGATGGAACATCGGGGTGTGAGTCTGATCGTAATCGTTACGATAGACGCGGCCCGGCGCGATAATACGAATTGGCGGCTGCTGGTCTTTCATGGTGCGGATCTGAACACCGGAAGTTTGCGTGCGCAGCAGGCGTTTGGCATCAAACCAGAAAGTATCGTGATCGGCACGTGCCGGGTGATGACCCGGAATGTTCAGGGCATCAAAGTTGTGATAGTCATCTTCGATTTCAGGGCCGGTTTCCACGGTAAAGCCTAATTCACCAAAGAAGGTTTCAATGCGGTCGATAGTACGGGTCACCGGGTGCAGACCACCGTTTTCGATGCGACGGCCAGGCAGGGAAACGTCAATCGTTTCCTCTGCCAGGCGGGCATTCAGTTCAGCGGACTCCAGCATATTTTTACGCGCGTTCAGGGCTTCCTGAACCTGCGCTTTCGCTTCATTGATGACCGCGCCCGCAGCCGGGCGTTCTTCCGCAGGTAATTCACGGAGGGTTGTCATCTGGAGTGTCAGGTGGCCTTTCTTACCCAGATATTCGACACGCACATTATCCAGCGCGGCGATATCCTGAGCACTCTCTACGGCTGCCTTGGCATTGGCAACCAGCTCTGCGAGATGTGGCATTGCTTTCCTCTTCTTCTGGCCAATATGGCCCGATGTAAAATAACCGTGATTAATCAGGGGCGCGATTTTGACCCTGAACCTTAGCGTATAAAGCACAGATACAAAAAAGCCTCCACGAGGGAGGCTTAGGCGCTACTTTTCGTTTCTTCTCTTACGCGCGAAAGCCTTCCAAAGTCAGGCGCTAAAGTAAAAAAAGAAACGGAAAATAGCAGCATTCATGCTTGCGTTACCTTGTCGGTTGTAAATCTTGTGCCGTAATTGAAACGAAACTGTGGGTATTAAACAACGAAACAGAATGTTTTTAAACACAAAATATAAAAGAGGGAGCAAGCTCCCTCTTTCACCTGACTTACGCCAGAGCTGCTTTCGCTTTTTCGACCAGTGCAGAGAATGCCACTTTGTCGAATACTGCGATGTCAGCCAAGATCTTACGGTCAATTTCAATAGAAGCTTTTTTCAAGCCGTTAATGAATTTGCTGTAAGACATGTCGTTCTGACGAGCTGCTGCGTTGATACGCGCGATCCACAGCTGACGGAACTGACGTTTCTTTTGACGACGGTCACGGTAAGCGTATTGACCAGCTTTGATAACAGCCTGGAATGCAACACGATATACGCGAGAACGGGCACCGTAGTAGCCTTTCGCCTGTTTTAAGATTTTCTTGTGACGTGCACGTGCAATCACACCACGTTTTACGCGAGCCATATGCTCTCCTGAGTTTTATATTCTAGATGAAAAAAAGTGTATTTATGCGTACGGCAGACATGCAGAGACCAGACCCAAATCGTTCTTGGATACCAGGCCTTTTGGACGCAAGTGACGTTTACGCTTAGTAGCTTTTTTGGTCAGAATATGACGCAGGTTTGCGTGCTTACGCTTAAAACCACCATTGGCGGTTTTTTTGAAGCGTTTAGCGGCGCCGCGTACTGTTTTGATCTTTGGCATTTTAAATTCCACTTCGCATTGTTATTAACATGAATCAGAAAGGCGAATCCAGAATACGCGGTGCGAACACCGCGTAGCAGGATTACTTGGAAGCCTTACTGTTTCTTCTTAGGTGCGAGCACCATGATCATCTGACGACCTTCGATCTTCGTAGGGAAGGATTCGACAACGGCCAGTTCAGAATCTTCACACAGGTCTTTACGGACGCGGTTAAGCACTTCCATACCGATCTGTTGGTGCGCCATTTCACGCCCACGGAAACGCAGGGTGATTTTGGCTTTATCGCCATCTTCCAGAAAGCGAATCAGGTTGCGTAGTTTGACCTGATAGTCGCCATCATCGGTACCAGGTCGGAATTTGATTTCCTTAACCTGAATAACTTTTTGTTTCTTTTTCTGCTCTTTGGTCGACTTGCTCTTCTCGTAGAGGAATTTGCCGTAATCCATGATTCGACAAACTGGCGGCTCGGCATTCGGACTGATTTCTACTAAATCGACGCCCGCTTCCTCAGCTTTTTCAAGAGCTTCATTCAGACTGACAATACCAATCTGCTCGCCATCGACGCCGGTGAGGCGAACTTCTTGCGCGCGAATCTCTTTGTTAATGCGATTAGGACGCGCCGGTTGAACTCGTTTTCCGCCTTTAATACTTTATTCCTCCAGTTGATGAAGACTTCTGCTGCGGATTTCCGCCAGCAGTTTGTCAACGACTTCGCTAACATCCATGCTTCCTAAGTCTTTGCCGCGGCGGGTACGAACAGCAACTTTGCCTGCTTCGACCTCTTTATCGCCACAAACTAACATATAAGGAACACGGCGTAGCGTGTGTTCGCGGATTTTAAAGCCAATCTTCTCATTTCTCAAGTCGGCTTTAACGCGAATGCCTGCATCTTGCAGTTTTTTAGTTAATTCTTCGACATAGGTAGCTTGTGAATCAGTGATATTCATAATCACTACCTGAACCGGAGCCATCCAGGTTGGGAAGAAGCCCGCGTATTCTTCAGTCAGAATACCAATGAAGCGTTCCATTGAACCCAGGATAGCACGGTGAATCATTACCGGAACCTGACGGTCGTTACTTTCGCCAATATAAGAGGCGTTCAAACGACCAGGTAATGAAAAGTCGAGCTGCACGGTACCACACTGCCACGCACGATCCAAACAATCATGCAAGGTAAATTCAATTTTTGGACCGTAGAACGCCCCTTCACCCGGCTGATATTCGAACGGAATGTCGTTTTCCGTCAGCGCAGCCGCCAGGTCATCCTCAGCACGAGTCCACATTTCGTCAGTACCAATGCGCTTCTCAGGACGGGTGGACAATTTCACCACGATTTTTTCGAAGCCAAACGTGCTGTACATGTCATACACCATGCGGATACAGCTGTTCACTTCATCACGCACCTGCTCTTCTGTACAGAAGATGTGAGCATCGTCCTGAGTGAAGCCACGAACACGCATCAGGCCATGTAATGCACCAGATGGCTCATTACGGTGGCAACTGCCAAACTCAGCCATACGCAATGGCAGATCACGGTAAGATTTCAGACCCTGATTGAAGATCTGAACGTGTCCCGGACAGTTCATTGGCTTGATGCAATATTCACGGTTTTCAGAAGAGGTCGTGAACATCGCTTCTTTGTAGTTTTCCCAGTGACCGGTTTTTTCCCACAGCACGCGGTCCATCATGAACGGACCTTTTACTTCCTGATAGTCATAAGACTTCAGTTTCATGCGTACAAAGGCTTCCAGCTCACGGAAAATGGTCCAGCCGTCGTTGTGCCAGAACACCATACCTGGTGCTTCTTCCTGCATATGGTACAGGTCAAGTTGCTTACCAATTTTACGGTGGTCACGTTTACCGGCTTCTTCCAGACGCTGAATGTAAGCATTCAGTTGCTTTTTATCCGCCCACGCAGTGCCGTAGATACGTTGCAACATTTTGTTATCGCTGTTGCCACGCCAGTAAGCACCGGAGGTTTTCTGCAGTTTGAAATGATGGCAGAAACGCATGTTCGGTACGTGCGGACCACGGCACATATCCACGTATTCTTCGTGGTGATACAGACCCGGATGGTCATCATGACTGATGTTTTCATCCAGAATCGCCACTTTGTATTCTTCGCCACGGCTTGCAAAGGTATCGCGCGCTTCCTGCCAGCTGACTTTCTTTTTAATGACGTCGTAATTCTTTTCAGCCAGTTCGTGCATGCGCTTTTCAAGCAGTTCGATATCTTCCTGAGTCAGCGTACGATCTAAATCGACGTCGTAATAGAAGCCATTATCGATAACCGGGCCGATTGCCATTTTGGTGTCTGGCCACAGTTGTTTAATGGCATGACCCAAAAGGTGCGCACAGGAGTGGCGCAAAATTTCAAGACCGGCTTCGTCTTTAGCGGTGATGATCGCCAGTTGCGCGTCAACCTCAATCAGGTCGGTTGCATCAACCAGTTCGCCGTTAACACGACCAGCGATACAGGCTTTCGCCAGGCCAGGGCCGATATCAAGGGCAACATCAAGGGGAGAAACGGGGCGATCAAAAACGCGCTGGCTTCCATCAGGAAGAGTAATGACAGGCATGCTAATTCCTTAATCTACAGTGGTGCCCCACACGACAGAGCACATCTAGAAAAATATTTGAGTTTAAATTCACGTAGTTATTCACGCTATTTAGCTTTACCTTGCCAAATATAGGCACCCTGAATACATCACGTAATTATATCGGGATGCGACGCGAAAACAGTCCATAAGTTTAGCATTCGTAAAGTGCGAATTTCCAGCAACCTGTGTTGCTAAACGCGGATATTTTTCGTGTAATCCCCCCTGACACGTTAAGGTAACCAGAGCAGCATTTAAAAAAGGGAAGGATATGACAGAAGTCAGGCAGTTATTTGAAGTACTGGGATTGGGCCTGATGGTACTGCTTCCGCTGGCAAATCCACTGACGACCGTGGCTTTGATGCTCGGTCTTTCCGGGAATATGACCACACAGGAAAGAAACCAGCAGTCGCTGATGGCCTCGGTCTATGTCTTTATCATCATGATGGTGGCGTATTACGCGGGACAGTTGGTGATGAATACGTTCGGGATTTCCATTCCCGGCCTGCGTATTGCGGGGGGACTTATCGTCACCTTTATCGGTTTCAGAATGCTTTTCCCACAGCCACACGTGGAAGAAAGGATCCTTATCGAGAACAAAACGGCGGAAATGAAAAAACAGGATTCGCCAAATATCGCTTTTGTTCCTCTGGCGATGCCAAGTACCGCCGGGCCGGGCACCATTGCCATGATCATCAGCAGTGCTTCAACGGTGAAATCATCTGATTTCCCGCACTGGATTATTACCGTTGCTCCGGTGATGATTTTCTTTTTAGTGGGTTTGATTTTGTGGATATCTCTGCGCAGTTCGGGGGCGATTATGCGTCTGGTCGGGAAAAGCGGGATTGAGGCTATTTCACGTCTGATGGGATTCTTGCTGGTGTGTATGGGCGTTCAGTTCGTTATCAACGGGGTTCTTGAGATTATTAAAACCTTCCCGCCAGCAGCCTGAGCCGCTGGCGGAAACATCAATGCTTACCGCATCGCGAGGTAGGCATTGTTCACTTTCCACAGATAGCGTGGCGCTTGTGGCGCCGGGTGTTTTTTCTGCACATGGGCAGAAAACTCAGCAGGCGTCATCAGATTGATTTTCGCAATCGCATACGTCTTATCTTTGTCGAACGTTCTCAACAACGCCCCTGCTCCGTTCACATATGCCAGTGTGGTGGCGTAACGACGAGTTTCAGGGTTATTAATACCCGCAAGCTGCTGTTGTAAAATACTTAAATAAGCCGTACCCAGGTCAATGTTCACCGCCGGATCTTTTAAATCACGCGGCGTGGGCTGACCGTAACGTCCTTTCATCCGGTAGGCATCGCGTCCTGCCGTTGAGGCCTTTAGCTGCATTAACCCAATCGCATTCGATTTGCTGACAACGGTTGGGTTATATCCAGATTCGACCTGAATGATTGCTTTAACAAGTGTTTCGTCGACGCCATAGGTATTTGCCGCCTGGTGAATAACATCACCATAAGGCCCTGGATGCATTAATGAAGTATCGCGCTGAGGTGGCGGCGATGGATTCAAAAAACGCGTCGTCTGAACCGGTGTTTCTTTAGCGCAACCCGCCAGCAATAGCGCGGCCATCAAATAAAGAATGTTTGGTTTCACGTTATCTCTCTCGCGACTGGGACGAGATGTAGCATATACATCTTCTTCCAACACCTGAATATATTTTTCGTCTATTATTATTATTGTTTTGTTAAACAAAGGGGTTAGAGGGATGTCGATAAGACAATTCCGTTTATAAAACCCGTTTCATGTCACATATTCCTAAATTAATCTGTCCGCTGATGATACGTTCTATTTAGACATCTGAGAAATTGCATAAATTGACATCATCATCTGATTCAGCCGTGCGCCGGATCGGGTTTTCGAAGCTGAAAAAACGCTAACTTAATGAATTATCTGGCCAGTCAGAAGGGGTCATACCATGTGGCAAGCCGTCAATCGTTTGTTGAGTGAACACTTAGGCAATGCTGAAATCCGCGAACGTGTTGAGCTTCCGGGAGGCGAAATCCACCCGGCATGGCGGCTGAGCTACGGCGACAGAAACGTGTTTGTGAAATGCAATGCACGCGAAATGTTGCCTATCTTTGCCGCTGAAGCCGATCAGTTGGCCTTACTTGCGCGCAGCCAGACCGTCAGGGTGCCGGAAGTTTATGGTGTAGGTAGCGACCGTGATTACAGTTTCCTCTTGCTCGAATACATCCCGCAAAAACCTCTGGATGCACATAATGCCTATGTTTTAGGCCAACAACTTGCCGCATTGCATCAGTGGAGTGAACAACTGCAATTCGGTCTGGATTTCGATAATGAACTGGCGACAGTTCCGCAACCCAACAGCTGGCAACGGCGCTGGGCTAACTTCTTTGCCGAGCAGCGCATTGGCTGGCAGCTGCAACTGGCTGCTGAAAAAGGGATGATATTTGGTAATATCGAAGATATCACCGCCATGGTTCATGCCCGCTTGCAGAATCATCAGCCGCAACCTTCACTTTTACACGGCGATTTATGGCCGCATAACTGTGGCTTATCTGATGATGGTCCGGTGATTTTTGACCCGGCCTGTTACTGGGGAGATCGGGAATGCGATTTGGCGATGCTGCCGTTATATCCGAATGTTCCGCCGCAATTATATGACGGTTATCAGAGTATAACGCCACTCCCTGACGACTTCATTTCGAGGCAACCGATCTACCAGTTATATTACCTGCTTAACCGCAGTAATTTATTCGGTGGTCAGCATCTTGTGGTGGCGCAACGCGCCATAGAAAGGCTGTTACACGAAGATATCAGTTAGCGGGATAAATATTTCAGCTCTGAACAAATAAGACCTGAAAACGTTAATATTCAGGCCTTATTTTTCATTTTCACAGAAACCCGTTATAAATATGTCGTCAAATTATCAGGCCATTAATCCTAATAATTTCAAAATGAAGTAGCCGATGACAGCGATGATAATTGGCAAAATATACAACGGAAAATACTGCACCAAAATCGTGTGTCGCGGTATCACGATACGCTCTTCAATTTGCGGACGTGTCCGGCCTTCAGCACCTTTCGCCTGTTCCAGAATAAGCTGATCCTGGATCCCTTCGCGAATGTGTTTTACCTGACGGGACATTCTCGCGCCGGAAGCCTGAAGTGCCAGCCCCACAAAAATCAGCCAGTAGATAATGAAGAACATGATGTTCGCGCTGGTGAAACCCTGCCCTAAAGCTGGCACCGGTGAGTTGTACCAAAAGACATTGAGAAACGAGGTATTGAACTTCACCATATCCACCATCACGTGGATGAAATCCAGCATGACCGCGTTGATGCCCTGCTCAGTCTTAGTGTGCTCGTTGATGAAATTCAGCAAAGAAATCAGCGTAGAAAGCAGCGCAGGGATAAAAATGATCCATCCCGCAATTCGTTTAATTACTGCCACACGTCCGGCTTGTTGGTACGTCATGAATTCCCCTTGTTAGGATACCTAAAGCAACGGCTAAGTTTACCCACAGAAAGCCTGCTCCGCCCAATGTTTTAATCAGTTAGCGTAACGCTGTACCGGGAACGTCCATCCTGTTCATTTTCACATCAGATTTCACCTGCATTCCCACCGATGTTAAAGTGGGTTTCTATTTATTGTGAGGGAGTCCGCTTTCATGGCTTATGTCCGCCCTGTTAATGCAGCAATTTTCGATATGGATGGTCTGTTAATTGATTCTGAACGGTTATGGACTCAGGCTGAGCTGGACGTTTTCAGTCGCCTGGGCGTTGATATTTCCCAGCGCCATTTGCTGCCGGATACGCTAGGTTTGCGTATCGATCAGGTGGTCAGGATGTGGTATCAGGCGCTTCCGTGGCAGGGTCCGGGTCAGGAAGAAGTGTCCTCAATGATTATTGCCCGCACGATTGAACTGGTAGAACAAACCCGGCCGTTGCTGCCTGGCGTGAATCATGCCCTTGAGCTTTGCCGTGATCAGGGGCTGAAGATTGGTCTCGCGTCGGCATCACCGCTGTTTATGCTCGATACCGTGCTGGAAATGTTTAATTTACACTCCTTCTTTAAGGTTCGTGTTTCAGCGGAAAAGCTGCCTTACAGCAAACCGCATCCTGAGGTCTATCTGCTGGCTGCCGGAGAATTACAGGTTGATCCGCTCAACTGTGTGACGCTGGAAGATTCCTTTAATGGCATGATCGCCACCAAAGCCGCGCGTATGCGCTCGGTGGTGGTGCCGGACCATGAATACAGTGTGGATCCACGCTGGGCGCTTGCCGATGTCAAACTTTCTTCCCTCGAAGAATTGCGTGTGGCACACATCAGCTAAAATTTATGCGCAGCCGCTCATGCCGCTGCGCACCTTCTCTGCTTTCTCTCCTTTCCATATACCTTCTCTACGCATTTCTCCTGCCACAATTTTTGAAGCTTCGTTTAATTTCGTAAATCTTGAACTGACTCATAAAATAAATAAAACGTTATTTCATTTTTATTGAATTCGCATGCCAATGAACCTATGATTCCTGCAACAAGGACGAGCCGGGAGCTCTCCTGCTTCTGTACGCTGTCACTGCCACGCAACGGTCAGACTAGCCCGGTAAGTCCTCCTTGATATCGTCATTCATGAGAGGCACCGACATGCAAGTTCGTCAAAGTATCCACAGCGACCACGCGAAAACGCTTGATACCGCTGAATTACGCCGTGAATTCCTCATTGAGAAAATCTTTGAGAAAAATGCCTATACCATGACTTACAGCCACATCGACCGCATCATTGTCGGCGGCGTCATGCCCGCTGAAAAAACGGTATCCGTGGGTGATGAAGTCGGTAAACAGCTTGGTGTGAGCTATTTTCTTGAACGTCGCGAACTCGGCGTGATTAATATCGGCGGCTCGGGTCTGATCGTGGTTGACGGTACAACCTATGAAATCGGTCATGAAGAAGCGTTGTATGTCGGCAAAGGGGCAAAGCGGGTCGAGTTCAGCAGCGTTGATGCCTCCAGACCGGCCAAGTTCTACTACAACAGTGCGCCGGCACACACGACTTTCCCGAACAAAAAAATCACACTGGCGGAAGCCTCTCCGCAGACCATCGGCGATGCAGCTACCAGCAACCGCCGCACCATCAATAAATTCATCGTGCCCGACGTTCTGGAAACCTGTCAGCTGACCATGGGGCTGACCAAACTGGAAGAGGGGAGCCTGTGGAATACCATGCCTTGCCACACCCATGAACGTCGTATGGAAGTGTATTTCTACTTCAATATGGAAGCGGAAACTGCCGTGTTCCATATGATGGGGCAACCACAGGAAACCCGTCATTTATTAGTGCACAACGAGCAGGCTGTCATCTCTCCTAGTTGGTCAATTCACGCCGGGGTGGGTACCAAAAACTATACCTTCATCTGGGGTATGGTCGGTGAGAACCAGGTATTCGATGACATGGATCACGTCAAAGTCAGCGAACTGCGCTAACTCCCCCTTGCTCTGCCTTCACCGGCAGAGCAACTCATTTTTTATGGCGAACGCGCCGTTGCAAAAGAGACTCTGAATATGATCCTCCGTTCATTTGAATTAAGCGGCAAAGTCGCAATCGTCACCGGTTGCAATACCGGGCTGGGACAAGGCATGGCGCTGGGTCTCGCGCAGGCGGGATGCGATATTGTGGGCATTAACGTTTCCGCCCCTGAAGAAACTGAAAAAAAAGTCACCATGTTAGGCCGCCGTTTTCTCGATCTGAGGGCTGATCTGAGCACCATCACAGACATTCCTGAGCTGATCGAGAAAGCAGTCGGGGAATTTGGTCATATCGATATTCTGATCAATAACGCCGGGATTATCCGCCGTGAAGATGCCATCGAATTCAGCGAGAAAAACTGGGATGATGTGATGAATGTGAACAGCAAAACGCTGTTCTTTATGTCTCAGGCCGTGGCGAAGCAGTTCATCAAACAGGGTAACGGTGGCAAAATTATAAATATTGCCTCTATGCTCTCGTATCAGGGGGGGATCAGGGTGCCTTCCTATACCGCGTCAAAAAGCGCAGTAATGGGTCTGACCCGACTGATGGCCAATGAATGGGCGAAGCATAACGTCAATGTGAATGCGATTGCGCCGGGGTATATGGCGACTAACAATACGGAACAGTTGCGCGCCGATGAAGAACGCAGCAAAGAAATCCTCGACAGAATCCCCGCCGGACGCTGGGGTCTGCCGGAAGATGTCATGGGGCCGGTAGTCTTTCTGGCATCGAAAGCCTCTGATTACGTTAATGGTTACACCATTGCCGTCGATGGTGGTTGGCTCGCGCGTTAAGGGCAGCATAAGTGACACCAGAAAGGCGTATTCTTATACGCTTTTTTGTTTTTTATCAGTCCGTTGACAATTAGTTACAGGGCATCTCTTCCAAGATTGTGACAGTTTCACTTATACTGGATAAAATAACAGTTATCCAGTTCGGACGCGTCATGACGGCGGAAGGCCATCTCATTTTCTCAATTGCCTGTGCAGTATTTGCTAAGAAGGCCCAGCTTTCTCCCGAACTGGCGCATGGTGACTGGTGGCACATCATTCCAGGGTCTTTGCTTACCTGTCTGCTGCCCGATATTGATCACCCCAAATCGGTGCTGGGCCAGCGTCTCAAATGGTTGTCGGCCCCCATCGCCCGGGCTTTTGGTCACCGTGGATTCACTCACAGTTTGCTGGCGGTGGCTGGAGGGATTTTCCTGCTACGCACTCATTTCCCTCACGACTGGGTGATCCCCGCTGATGCTTTCCACGCCATGATTATCGGTTACCTGAGCCATATCCTGGCAGATATGCTGACGCCTGCAGGAGTGCCGCTGCTCTGGCCTTGTCGATGGCGTTTCCGGCTACCGCTGATTAACAGCCAGAAAGGTAATCAACTCGAGCGCACGCTCTGCCTTATGCTGGTCGGCCTGACGCTTTTCTGGCCAGACTGGACGCCCATCATTGGTGCAATAAATCCTGACTTTTTTAATCACATCCTGAAATTATTCATCTGAATAGCATGAAATATTGCCGATATGATGAAAATTAGTACAAATACCAACAAAAAGTTATAATGAATTCCTTTTGGATATAAATACTCAGACCCTCAAACTGATATTCTGCCCCCCAATGCTTTGGGATGGTGCAGTCCTTTTCCGGAAACACCCGTTTCATTTATCAAAATTATAAGTTTGGAGTCTGGTATGAATCTTCCGCTCGTTCTTAACGTAGTGGTTTTCGTTGCCCTGCTTTTGCTGCTGGCACAAACCCGCCACAAGCAATGGAGCCTGGCAAAAAAAGTTTTACTGGGTCTGGCTATGGGTGTCGTATTTGGCCTGGCTTTACAGCTGATCTACGGTTCCGATGATCCGGTACTAAAAACCTCAATTACCTGGTTCAATATTGTCGGTAACGGCTACGTCCAGTTGCTGCAAATGATCGTCATGCCGCTGGTTTTCGTCTCTATTCTGAGCGCGGTAGCGAAACTGCATAACGCGTCATCGCTGGGGAAAATCAGCTTCCTGACCATCGGTACCCTGCTGTTCACCACACTGATCGCTTCTCTGGTGGGTATCTTCGTGACGGGCCTGTTCGGCCTCACCGCTGACGGCCTGGTACAGGGTACGCAGGAAACGGCGCGACTGACGGCAATTCAGTCTAACTATGTCGGCAAAGTGGCTGACCTGAGCGTGCCTCAGTTGATCCTTTCCTTTATACCTAAGAACCCGTTTGCTGATCTGACAGGCGCAAGTCCGACATCAATCATCAGCGTCGTGATCTTCGCCGCCTTCGTTGGTGTAGCCGCCCTGCAACTGGTGAAAGATGATGCAGAAAAAGGTCCGCGCATTCTGGCCTTTATCGATACCCTGCAGGCATGGGTGATGAAGCTGGTGCGTCTGGTCATGAAACTGACCCCGTACGGGGTACTGGCTCTGATGACCAAAGTGGTCGCCGGTTCGAACATTCAGGACATCATTAAACTCGGCAGCTTTGTGGTCGCGTCTTACCTGGGTCTTGGCATTATGTTTGTTGTTCACGCGATACTGCTGTCGTTCACCGGTGTTAATCCGGCGAAATTCTTCCGTAAAGTCTGGCCGGTGCTGACTTTTGCCTTCACCAGCCGTTCAAGTGCCGCGACCATCCCGCTGAGCGTTGAAGCGCAAACACGCCGTCTGGGTATTCCTGAATCTATCGCCAGCTTTGCGGCATCGTTCGGGGCAACGATTGGTCAGAACGGCTGTGCAGGTCTGTATCCAACCATGTTGGCCGTCATGGTTGCGCCAACCGTCGGCATCGACCCGTTTGATCCGGTATGGATTGCAACATTAGTGGGTATTGTTACCCTGAGCTCTGCCGGTGTTGCCGGTGTGGGTGGTGGTGCGACATTTGCAGCCCTGATCGTGTTGCCAGCCATGGGCCTGCCGGTTACGCTGGTTGCCCTGCTGATTTCTGTTGAGCCGCTGATTGATATGGGCCGTACCGCACTGAATGTCAGCGGTTCAATGACGGCAGGCACTATCACAAGTCAGTTGCTGAAACAGACAGATAAAGCGGTGATGGATGCTGAAGAAACGGCTGAGCTGGCTCACCGTTAATTTCAGATTGCTGCAAACAAAAAACCGAAGCCAGTGGCTTCGGTTTTTTTATGTCTGAAATTCCGCAATCACTCAGAACGCGATTATTCAGAACGGATAGTCGTGAAAACCGATTTGCTCTGAAATATTCCGCGCGGCAGTATGCAGCATTTCTACGTAATGACTTTTGCTTTCTTCGGAGAAACGAATCGTCGGGAAAGAAATACTCAAACCAGCAATCACCACGCCAAAGCGGTCGAATACCGGAACTGCGATACAACGAAGCCCTTGTTCCTGCTCTTCATTGTCTTCGCCGAAACCCTGCGCACGAACCTGATCCAGCGCAGTCTGCAAATCGGCAGCATTCATGATGGTATTTTCAGTACTGCGGGTAAATTCAATTTCCTGCAACAGCGCGCTGACTTCTGCTTTATCGCCCCACGCCAGCAGCACTTTACCGATTGCGGTGGTGTGCAGCGGATTGCGGCGACCAATACGCGAATGCATGCGCAGGTTGTACATCGAATCAATTTTATGGATGTAGACAATCCCGTCTTCATCCAGTGCACCGAGGTGGATCGTTTCGCGGGTCAGACGGGACAATTCGCGCATCTGAATATCAGCGCTGCGGATCAGATCGACGTTTTGCAACGCTTTGGCACCCAGTTCAAACAACTTGAGCGTCAGGGAATATTTCTCTGATTCTCCTTCCTGCGCGACATAACCCAGGGATTTCATGGTCTGAAGAAAACGGTAGACCGTACTTTTAGACATCATTACGCGCTGAGAAAGTTCAGTAATGCCAATCTCACGCTCTTCCCCCAACGCCTGTAAAATGCCAAAAACTTTCAGGACTGAGGAGACGGAATCGGGTTGCTTATCAAGATCTGCGATAGCCATAGGGTGTATTACCTGCTCGCGTTGAGTTTGTTTCAAAAAAAATAGAACGTGGTTTTTATTATACTGGCAAGCATCGCTGAGAAGCAATCAACCCATTGATCAAGAATGTAAGAACTGTTAAGCCAGTTTCATTCCCGACAGAGAGATAAAAAATTCATTACATCATGTGACAATTGTCACTTTACGTTAATTAGCGTAGTAATATTCCCCTCCCTGATGACTACGCACTGACAGAACTCATGACTTCTACACCTGCTGACGGATTACCCATTCCACAACGATATGGTGCCATTCTGGCCATTGCGCTGGGTATTACCGTTTCTGTACTGGATGGCGCTATCGCTAATGTCGCACTGCCCACCATCGCTAATGATTTCCATGCCAGCCCGGCAACCTCTATCTGGGTGGTTAACGCCTATCAGCTGGCGATCACGATTTCTCTGCTTTCTCTGGCGTCACTGGGCGACATATTTGGCTACCGCCGCATTTACCAGACGGGTTTGCTGGTATTTAGTATCACCTCGCTCTTTTGCGCCTTGTCGGATTCACTGATGACACTGACTGTCGCCCGTGTGTTACAAGGTTTCGGTGCGGCAGCGATCATGAGTGTAAATACCGCGCTGATACGTATTATTTATCCGCAGCGTTTCTTAGGACGTGGCGTCGGTATTAATGCACTTATCGTTGCCGTCTCGGCAGCGGCCGGACCCACCATTGCCGCCGGTATTCTGTCGGTGGCCTCCTGGCAATGGCTGTTTGCCATCAACGTTCCGATTGGTATTGTGGCTCTGATACTCGGTCTGAAGTTTTTACCGGCGAACTCGACGCGAAGTCAGGGTCAGCGTTTTGATATCATCAGCAGCGTGATGAATGCCCTGACCTTTGGCCTGCTGATCAGCGCCATCAGTGGATTTGCGCAAGGTCAGAGCCCTATGTTGATCCTGAGCGAAGTCATTGCCCTCCTGATCATCGGCTGGTTCTTCGTACGCCGTCAGCTTTCCCAGCCTTTCCCGCTGCTGCCGATCGATTTATTGCGCATTCCTATTTTCAGTATGTCTCTGGGTACTTCGCTGTGTTCTTTCAGCGCCCAGATGCTGGCTTTTGTTTCACTGCCCTTCTTCCTGCAAAACACTCTCGGTCTGAATTCCGTGGAAACAGGCCTTCTGCTCACGCCGTGGCCGCTGGCGACGATGGTGATGGCGCCGATCGCCGGCCGTCTGGTTGAGCGCTTCCATCCGGGAATGCTGGGCGGGATTGGTCTGATCGTGTTCTCATTCGGGCTCTTTTCCCTGTCATTACTGCCATCAGAGCCTTCGCATCTGAACATTATCTGGCGCATGTTGCTGTGTGGTGCCGGCTTTGGGTTATTCCAGTCGCCGAATAATCACACAATCATCAGTTCAGCCCCGCGAAACCGTAGTGGCGGCGCGAGCGGACTGCTGGGCACTGCGCGTCTTTTGGGTCAGACAACCGGCGCGGCGATGGTTGCTCTGATGTTTAACCTGTTCCCGCAGCATGGCACTCACGCATCACTGATCCTTGCAGGAATGCTGGCCGGAACCGGCGCGCTGGTCAGTTTACTGAGGATGACGCAGAAAACCAGCAGCCAGAAGGAATCGGAAAACCTGAAATCCTGATATGAAAAAGCCCGGCAGAGTAGCCGGGCTTTTTGTTCAGCATTGCTTGAAATAAATTACTTGATGTATGCACCACTGCGCAGCGCTTCGATACGCTTGTCGAGTGGCGGGTGGGACATAAACAGCTCGCTGAATGACTTCGATTTACCGTTGATGCAAAACGCCATCATGCTCCCCGCTTCCTGCGGTTCATGACTGGTTTTAAGGCGCTGCAACGCAGCAATCATTTTTTCACGGCCCACCAGTTTTGCAGAACCGGCATCCGCATGGAATTCACGGTGACGTGAGAACCACATCGTGATGATGCTGGCCAAAATACCGAAGACCAGTTCAAGCACGGTCGCCACGGCAAAATAAATCAGCGGATTGCCGTTACTGCTCTCTTCGCCATCACGGTTGCCGGAAAGGAAGCCCGAGGCCACCTGCGCAATAATACGTGAAATGAAGATCACGAAGGTATTCACGATCCCCTGAATCAGCGTCATGGTTACCATATCGCCGTTCGCAATGTGGCTGATTTCATGGGCGATAACCGCCTCGGCTTCGTCCTGACTCATGCTTTGCAGCAATCCGGTGCTCACCGCCACCAGAGAGGCATCGCGACGTGCGCCCGTGGCGAAGGCGTTAATATCGGGTGCGTGATAAATCGCGACCTGTGGCATCGCAATGCCCGCCTGCTGAGACTGGCGACGCACGGTGTCCATCAACCAGCGCTCAGTTTCGTTACGCGGCTGCTCAATGACTTCCCCCCCCACTGAGCGTAACGCCATCCATTTCGACATCAGTAATGAGACAATTGCGCCACCGAAGCCAAATAGCCCGGCCATGATCATCAGCCCCGGCACGCTGCTGTGCTGAATGCCGGTCAGGCTAAGTACCAGCCCGAATACCAGCATAACGGCCAGGTTAGTCAGCAGGAACAACGCTATACGCATCATAAAATTTCACTTCCTCATTGTTACTTCATTGTTATTAGCGAGTCATACCACCGGCACATAGCATGCCGGGCTGTACTGATCCTATGGGCTTCTTATCAGGATTCAAGACTCCATGCGTTCTGAAGGCCTGAATTCACAATACTTTACATTTTGAAGCGTTTGCTTTTACAGACAGGGCTGAAATACCGATGTTATTCAGAAAAACACCGCATAAAAAAAGCGCACCGGAGTGCGCTTTTAGTCAGTCTGTCACAAGAATTATTTTGCCGGGGCCTGATCAACCTGAGACTTTTCCAGCTTACCGAGATCGACAGCAATATGGTCGGCTTCATCAAGGTAAGGATCCGGAGCAACATAATCTTTCGGCAGATCGTCGAGAGATTTCAGCGGCTTCTTGCCTTCACGCTTGAAGCGTTCATTCAGGCGATTAAGACGCAGTGCATCATCCTCTTTATCTTCTTTATCACGCTGGGCGTAATTCAGAGAGGCAATGTTACGTTTGTCTTTCAGCGCCTTGTAACGCGCGATATCTTGCTGGATGTACTGGAACTCAGGATTTTGCGCAATACGGGCTTCATGCATTTTCAGCAATTCAGGCAGGAACGGTTTCATGTCGCCTAATTTGGTGTAGGTTGCCGCATTAATACTATCCCACGGAAGTGCGTTATCTTCGAACTTCTCGCCGGTTTCAATCGATTCAATACCGGTTGGCATCAGGATATCCGGGGTAACCCCTTTACGCTGAGTACTGCCGCCATTGATGCGATAGAACTTCTGGATAGTGTATTGCACAGAACCGAGCGCAGGCCATTCAGGGCGCAGCATCTGGTCGTAAATACGGTTCAGTGAACGATACTGCTGAACCGTACCTTTACCGAAGGTCGGCTCACCGACAATCAACGCACGGCCATAATCCTGCATAGCGGCGGCGAAGATTTCTGATGCCGAAGCACTGAAGCGGTCAACCAGAACCACCAGCGGGCCTTTGTAGTAAACGACGCCATCAGTATCACTGTCCTGACGGATGCGACCATTATTATCGCGTACCTGAACCACCGGACCACTTGGGATAAACAGACCGGACAGCGAAACCGCTTCCGTCAGCGCCCCCCCTCCGTTGGTGCGCAGATCGATAACCAGGCTGTTAACGTTCTGCTTAGCCATTTTCTGCAACTGCACTTTGACGTCATCTGTCAGGCCAACATAGAAGCCAGGAATGTCCATCACAGCGACTTTTTGAGCGCCAACATTTTTGATGGTCATTTTGACGGCGCGATCTTCGAGACGAATCTTCTCGCGGGTCAGCGTAATCACATGGTTCTTGGCATTTTTACCCGCTGGCAAGATCTGCAAACGGACTTTGCTGCCTTTTGGCCCTTTGATTAACGCAACCACATCGTCGAGACGCCATCCGATCACATCAACGATCGGAGTCTGTTTTCCTGCCTGAACCTGACCGACACCCACAATACGGTCACCCACTGCAATGGCTTTACTTTTGGCCGCCGGGCCGCCAGCAACCATCGAATTGATGACTGTATAATCGTCGTCACCTTGCAAGACCGCACCAATACCTTCCAGAGACAGGCTCATTTCAGTATTAAATTGTTCAGTGCTGCGAGGCGATAAATAGTTGGTGTGCGGATCAATTTCGTGCGCGAAGGCATTCATGACCAGTTGGAAGACATCTTCGCTGTTGCTTTGCGTCAGACGCTTCATCGCAAAATGATAACGCTTAGACAATACATCGCGAATTTCCTGATCGTTCTTGCCGGTCAGTTTGAGGTTCAGCTCGTCATATTTGACTTTCGCATCCCACAATTTGTCCAGCTCAGCGCGGTCTTTCGGCCACGGTGATTTACTGCGATCAAGTTCAATGGTGTCGTTGCCCGTAAAATCCATCGGGCGCTCAAGCACTTTTAACGCATAGTCATAACGTTCAAAGCGGCGTTTCTGAGCCAGATTGAATAAGGCATAGGGGGTAGTTAACTGACCGGATTTCAGTTCCTCACCCAAGGTGGCACGTTTATCAGTAAATTGTGCGACATCGGAAGCCATTAATACGTTATGGCCATAATCGAGCATGTTGAGGTAACGGTCGAAGATTTTCGCTGAGAAATCTGCATTAAGGTCGAACTGACGATAATGTGAACGGGTAAAACGAGCAGTCACACGCTCGCTCACCGTTGCATCCTGCGGATCCTGCGTTAAATTAGGAAGTTGAGCGAGAGTCACCGGTGTACTCTCGTTCGCAGCAAAGCTGGTGTTCACCAGCCCGGCTCCTGCCATTAACAGACCCGCAATAACGCTTAATCTGACAAATTTGTTCATGCCTGAGTTGGCCTCCGTATCAGAACTGCAAATGTTCTGCGCGTACAATCATCGCCAGACCCGAAGAGAGTTGAACGCGAACACCGTCTTTGGCAATTTCCAATACGGTTGCATCCATCGCACTCTGACCTGCTCTGACTTTGATTTCCTGGCCAATTTGCAGTTTTGAAATGTCTGTTACTGGCACATGACGCGGTTCACGTTTTTCCTCACGCGGTGGGCGAGGTGTACGGGGTTTGCGATTTTCCTGGCCAGCCACAGCTGCGGGCGCATTTTCACGACGCGGCGCAGGTTTTTTAGCGGCCGGACGTGGACGACGTGGCTCAGCGGTTTCACCGGCTTCACGACGTTTAGCCTGTTGTTCCGCACGTTGTGCCTGAACACGGGCTTTCGCTTCTTCCAACTGTTTACGGGCATGTTCTACGTGCTGTTCTTCAAGAACGCCACATGAATTACCATCAAGATCAACACGTTCTGCACCGACTTTAACGCCGTACAGATAACGCCAGCTTGAGGTATACAGGCGCAGAGCAGAGCGTAACTGAGTTTTGCTCAGATTCTCTTCACCTTGCACGCGCGCGACCAAATCCGCAAAGATACCGATCTTTAATGGGCGTGCTTCGCCTTCGGCGGTAAAACAGAGCGGGAACCGCTCAGCCAAAAAGGCGATGACTTCTTTACTACTGTTCAACTTAGGTTGATTTTCCATGAAATTTCCTGATTACAACGGGTTTGCCAACCGGCGCAGGCATGAACAGGCGTCATTATAATGACGCCATTATTAAATGCCACGTTATCCGACGATCAACTTACGATCAGATTGACATATTTTTCAGCATCGCAGCTTTCGAGATGCTGGCAAAGCCCGCTGACTAACTCTGTCAGCCCCAGTTCATCCGCTTCATCGAAGCGTTGATAAACGGTGCTATCAATGTCTAATACGCCGATCACTGTGCCATTAACGGCCACTGGCAGAACAATTTCGGCATTACTTGCTGCATCACAGGCGATATGCCCGGGGAAGGCATGAACATCGCCCACACGCTGTACAGCATTTTCCGCTACTGCGGTACCGCAGACGCCTTTTCCTACCGGAATACGCACGCAGGCAATTTTACCCTGGAATGGCCCCAGCACGAGTGTTGTGCCGTCCAGCAGATAAAAACCTACCCAGTTGACGCCATCAAGACGTTCAAAAAGTAAGGCACTTGCGTTCGACAGAGTAGCAATAAAATTGTTTTCTCCGGCGATCAACGCGTTCAAATCACGTTTTAATTCCGTGTAGAATGCTTCTTTATTCATGTAGTAACCAATAATGACCTAAGGGCACTGAGCCGTTCTGTTGTGCTTAACCCCTATAAAATAAGCATTAAATGCCCATGTGAACAAGGTTAATCCTGTGTGACATCAAAAAGACTCGCCTACAATAACTGTTTGCCGACCGCATAATACGTTATTTTGTCAAAAAAACCTGGCTGATCTTGGCCTGATGGCCTCGTCTGCCCCCCAACGGGGATGCGTAATTGTAACAACAGGTATTCTTTACTATTCCAGGTACTATGAAAATAAACACAATATCAGTCCAGTTACCGCATGTTCGCTACCAGCGGTGCCATGAATGCGATTACCTTTTCTCGCTTCCGGCGCTGAAACGGACGCAAACTGCACATTGCCCGCGCTGTAACGCCAAAGTGGAAAAAGGCAAAGTTTGCTCCCTTCCCCGGCTGATCACTATGGCCATCAGCATTTTGCTGCTGATGCCTTTCGCTTATACCGAACCACTGATCAGCATCCGTCTGCTTGGCACGCGTATTGACGCCAGCCTGCTTGAAGGCATCTGGCAGATGTCGCGTCAGGGCGATCCGGTCACGGCAAGTATGGTCGCGTTTTGCACCATCGGTGCGCCGCTGACACTCGCTGTTTCAATTCTTTATCTGCATTTTGGCAGCAAGCTGGGGATGAATCTCAAACCTGTATTGCTGATGCTTGACCGCCTGAAAGACTGGGTGATGTTGGATATTTATCTGATTGGCATGGCGGTCGCCAGCATCAAGGTCAAAGAATATGCGGATATCAATGCCGGAGTTGCACTGGCCGCGTATCTGATGATGACTGTGATGGTCACAATGACGATGATTAATCTTAATATTGAGCAGCTGTGGGAGGAGTTTTATCCGCAGCGCAGGCCAAAGGGCGTACCGTCTTCACTGCGTTTGTGCATCGCCTGTAAATTTACCGGATTACCGGATGAACGCGGGCGCTGTCCACGCTGTCATGTTCCCATGCAACAACGCTACAAACACAGTCTGCAAAAAACCTGGGCGGCGTTGATTGCGGCCATGATGTTTTTAATCCCGGCCAATTTGCTGCCGATTTCCATCATTTACGCCAACGGGCAGCAACTGAAGGACACTATTTTCTCCGGTGTCGTTTCGCTTGCCACTTCAGGGAATATCCCGATTGCCGCAATTGTGTTTATTGCCAGCGTACTGGTGCCTTTTACTAAAGTGATTGTGATGCTGACACTGTTACTCAGCATCCATTTTAAAGCGATTCAGGGACTGAAAACGCGCATCCGTTTACTGCGACTGGTCACCTGGATAGGACGCTGGTCGATGCTGGATTTGTTTGTTATTTCATTAATGATGTCGCTGGTAAACCGTGACCAGCTTTTGTCTTTTACTATGGGTCCGGCCGCCTTTTACTTTGGCTCTGCCGTAATTCTGACCATTCTTGCCGTTGAATGGCTTGATAGCCGCTTGATTTGGGATGCACATGCAACAGGAAACGCCGAATACACCGACTGAAGCACGGATAAAACACAGGCGCCGGATTTCGCCTTTCTGGCTTCTGCCGTTTATTGCTTTACTGATCGCCGGATGGCTGATTTACAGCAACTATCAGGAGCGTGGAAATACTGTCACGATCGATTTCCAGTCAGCAGCGGGTATCGTTGCGGGCCGTACTCCTGTGCGTTATCAGGGGGTTGAGGTTGGGACAGTAGAGTCCATCAGTCTGACCAAAGATCTGCGTACCATTCAGGTAAAAGTCAGTATCAAAAGCGATTTGTCTGACGCCCTGCGCGAAGGCACACAGTTCTGGCTGGTGACGCCAAAAGCCTCACTGGCCGGGGTTTCCGGCCTTGATGCGCTGGTGGGCGGTAACTACATCGGCATGATGCCCGGCCCCGGCAAAGAGAAAGATCATTTCGTCGCGCTCGATACCCAGCCTAAATTCCGCCTGAATACCGGTGAGCTGATGATTCACCTGCATTCAAAAGATCTGGGCTCACTGAGCACCGGCTCCCTGGTGTATTACCGCAAAATCCCTATCGGGAAAGTTTACGATTACGACATTGAAAGTGGTAATGACGGCGTCACGATTGATTTGCTGATCGACAAGCGTTTTGCCGGTCTGGTGAAAGACAACACGCGCTTCTGGAACGTATCCGGTTTTAAAGGCGACTTCAGCCTGAGTGGCGCGAAAGTGCAAATGGAAAGTCTGGCCGCGCTGGTTAACGGAGCCATTTCAATGGATTCGCCAAATGATGGTAATCCGGCCAAAGCAGACCAGTCTTACGTGCTGTATCCGGATCTGGCGCAGAGCCAGCGTGGGGTTGAAATCAATCTCGATTTGCCGAACGGCAACGGCTTGTCAGAAGGACAGACACCGCTGATGTATCAGGGGTTGCAGGTCGGTACCCTGACCAAAGTCACTTTGCAACCCGACAATAAAGTTACCGGTAAACTCACTGTCGACCCTTCGGTAATCGACATGATGCGTACCGGGACGCGTATCGAAATGAACAGCCCGAAAATTAGTTTGAACAACGCTAACATCAGTCAGTTACTGACGGGTAATACGCTGGAACTGATCCCGGGCGATGGGGAAGCGCAAAAGCATTTCGTGGTGCTTGACAGTAACCAGCGCCTGCTTCAGAACCCCGGTACCGTCAAGATTCAGCTGATTGCGCCGCAAAGCTATGGAATTGATGCGGGGCAGCCGATCAAGCTTTACGGTATCAACGTCGGCTCGGTGATTGACCGCACGCTGACTGATGAAGGCATCCTGTTTAATGCCGCGATCAAGCCGGAATATAAAAATCTGCTGCACAAAGACAGCAAGTTTGTGGTCAACAGCCGCGTGGATGTGAAGCTGGGCATTGATGGCATGGAAGTGTTGGGTGCCAGCGCACAGGAATGGGTCGATGGGGGTATCCGCCTCATTCCTGGCAGTAAAGGTGAACCCGTTCAGAAATACCCGCTTTACAGCAACGCGGAAAAAGCCGCTGAAGGTATTCAGGGAGATCAGCCAGGTGCCACACTGACATTGACGGCGAAAACCCTGCCAGATATTCAGGCCGGATCAGTGGTGCTTTACCGTAAATTCCAGGTTGGGCAGATTGTGAATGTTCGCCCGAAAGCGAACGAGTTTGAAGTGGATGTGTATATTCAGCCGCAATACCGCAATCTTCTGTCTGAGAAAAGCATTTTCTGGGCTGAAGGTGGTGCCAAAGTGCAACTCAATGGCAGCGGTCTGACCGTTCAGGCCTCGCCGCTGGATCGTGCGCTGAAAGGCGCCATCAGCTTTGATAATCTTGAAGGTGTCTCCACCAGTAAAGGCGTGAAACGGGTTCTGTATGATTCAGAAACCGCGGCCCGCGCTGTCGGCAGCCAGATAACGCTGAACACTTATGATGCCAGTAAGCTTTCTGCTGGCATGCCAATACGCTATCTGGGCATCACAATTGGTCAGGTCGAATCACTGAAGCTCGATCCGCAGCTCAATCAGGTTTCGGCCAAAGCCGTGTTATATCCGGAATTTGTGAACGACTTCGCCCGTCGCGGTTCGCGCTTCTCGATTGTTTCTCCGGAAATTTCAGCCGGTGGTGTCAGTAATCTGGAAACCCTGCTCCAGCCTTATATCAACGTTGAAGCAGGCAAAGGCGTTCCGGCGCGTAATTTCGACCTGCAGGAATCTACCATTACCGATTCCCGCTACACCGACGGTCTTGGCATTGTTGTTGACGCAGCAGAAGTCGGTTCATTGCAAATCGGCACGCCAGTGTTGTTCCGTGGCATTGAAGTAGGTACGGTCTCGGGCTTCTACCTTGGTGCGATGGCCGACCGGGTAAACGTGACGTTGAGGATCAGTAAGAAATACCAGTATCTGGTGCGCGAAAACTCGGTGTTTTGGCTGGCATCCGGTTATGACCTTCAATTCGGTCTGACCGGCGGCGTGTTCAAAAGCGGCACATTCCAGCAGTTTATCCGTGGCGGTATCGCTTTTGCGACCCCACCGACAACGCCGCTGGCGCCGAAAGCCAGCAATGGCAACCATTTCCTGCTCAATCCGGAAGCGCCAAAAGACTGGCAGAAATGGGGAACGGCAATCCCCAAAAATTAACCAATATGATTTTCATCAAGGCCACCTTCGGGTGGCCTTTTCGTTTCCTGGTTACGACTGAAGCCCCTCCCTGCGCAGGTAAATATGCTAAACTCCGCGGCTGAAAACTTATTCAGTTCTGGAACCGCACTCTTGTCAAAGCTCACCACTGCCAGCAGTTTTGCTGATAAATTACCCGCCGCTTTTCTGGAAGCCACTCGTGCAATCATGCCTGCCAGCCTGAGCATGGAGGATTTTATCGCTGCCTGTCAGCGCCCTCTTCGCCCCAGCCTGCGGGTCAACACCCTCAAAATCAGCGTGGAAGATTTCCTTACACTGGCCGGCAGTTATCAGTGGGATTTAGAGCCTGTGCCGTGGTGCACCGAAGGTTTCTGGATCAACCGCCATGCACTGGATGAATCGCGTTTAGGCAATGCGTTGTCTCATCTTGCGGGGTTGTTTTATATTCAGGAAGCCAGCTCAATGCTGCCGGTCACTGCGTTATTTGCTGATGGCACTCAGCCGACGCTGGTGATGGATGTCGCCGCCGCACCGGGTTCAAAAACCACGCAGATTGCGGCGCTGATGGAAAATCAGGGCGGCATCGTTGCCAATGAATATTCCGCAAGCCGGGTAAAAGTTCTGCACGCCAATATCAGCCGCTGCGGTGTCAGCAATACAGCACTCACCCACTTTGACGGGCGCGTATTTGGTGCCGCATTACCGGAAACTTTCGATGCCATTCTGCTGGATGCCCCCTGCTCGGGCGAAGGCGTTATCCGTAAAGATCCTGATGCCATGAGCAACTGGTCTGAAAACAGCGTGTCGGAAATTGCTGCCACGCAGCGTGAACTGATCGACAGCGCTTTTCATGCGCTGAAACCGGGCGGTGTACTGGTTTATTCAACCTGCACCCTTAATGCGCAGGAAAACCAGCAGGTCTGCCAGTGGCTGCTCGAGACTTATGCTGATGCGGTGGAAAGTGAATCGCTGGCAGACTTATTCCCGGGTGCGAGGAAAGCGGTGACGCAGGAAGGCTATCTGCACGTATTCCCTCAGGTTTATGACAGTGAAGGTTTCTTCGTCGCGCGTTTTCGCAAAACGGACTCCGTACCGCGCTTGCCTGTTCCGGGATACAAAGTCGGTCGTTTCCCTTTCTCTCCGCTTTCCCGTCAGGACAGCGCAGAAATTATCAAAGCTGCCGGTCAGTCCGGACTGTTATGGCAGGAAAAACAATATACGTTGTGGCAACGCGACAAAGAGATCTGGATATTCCCGGCAGTTCTGGAACCGCTGTTTGGGAAAGTGCGCTTTTCGCGTATTGGTATCAGGCTGGCTGAACGCTTTCCGAAAGGCTTCCGCTGGCAACACGAAGCCGTGGTCGCATTCAGCGATACTGAAACTAAAAACCGTTTTGAAATTGACGACGAACTGGCGCAAAGCTGGTTCCGGGGCGTCGATATTTATCCGCAAACTGCCCCACCGGCAGATGAATGTCTGGTGACATGGCTCGGCCAGCCGTTGGGATTAGCGAAACGAATCGGAAGCCGGATTAAAAATAGTTTGCCGCGTGAGCTGGTCAGGGATGGCGCGGTTCGTCCGCAGACCTTATCGAACGATTAATTAATTTAAACTTTTTGCAAACTTCTGTGCCATAAGATCATCGTGATGGCGCAGAATATTCTACCTAATCATTATCTTTAACGATTAAAAACTCATCCTGACAAGCATTTTGGCGAATTCTGTACAACGTCGTGTTTAGGTGAAATAGGGGTGACAAAGTGTATGGAACCCTTACTTAGGCAACATTTTATGCCGAATATAGTAGATAATTATTTATATTATCAAGAAAGATTTATTGAATTATAAGTAGGAATAATCCTACCGTGACATGTATTATTGCCATCAAGATAACATTGCTAGTGATATATCATTTTCAGATATAAATCTTAATGCCTGATGTTGAGTAAAGACCTGCCAGTCGGAGAAGTGTCATGTCGGATGAAATGAAACTCGAATCAGCAGATGGGCTGCTATTACAGCAAATGGCCAGCCTGCGGGATATCATCGATAACAATTCTGACTGGATCTGGGAAGTCGATACGCAGGGGCGTTATGTTTTCTCTTCCAATAAATGCATCGAGTTTCTCGGTGTTCCACCTGAAAAAGTATTAGGCAAAACGCCTTTTGACTTCATGCCACCTGATGAAGCCAAACGGGTTGGCGAGCAGTTTGCTGCTATCGTCGAACGACGCGCGCCATTCGGCGGTTTGCTGAACCGTAATATTCGCCCTGACGGGACGGAAGTCATTCTTGAAACCAGCGGTGTTCCGCTGTTTGACAACGAAGGTAATTTCCGGGGTTATCGGGGGATCGATCGTAACCTGACCAGCCTTGATCAGGCTCCGGGTCAGCGCCTCTTCCAGCTTGAAACCATTTATTCCAATGCGCCGGTCGGCCTGTGTTTTATCGACCTGCAAATGCGCTACGTCACCGTAAACGATGCCATGGCGAATATTATCGGTTTACAACCTTACGAAGCGATTGGTCGTAAAGTCGGCGTGTTTCTGCCCGGTCTTTCTCCGTTGCTCAATAATGCACTTGAACTTGCGAAGCGGAATGAAACCACGCCGGACCGCGAATTTTCCGTTCCCGGTAAGAATCAGGTTTTCTTTGTACGTATCAAAGCCGCCTGTGATACGCAGAATCAGCTTAATGGCCTTTCCGTCGCGATGACCGACATTACCAGCCTCAAACGTATGGAAAGAGCACTGCGTGAAAGCCAGGAGCATTACCGCAATATGGTTGAGCTGAACCCGCAAATCCCGTGGACAGCCGATCCGCGCGGTCTGCTCAACGACGTCAGCTCGCGCTTCCAGCGGATTACCGGCATGACGCGACAGGATATTCTGGCAGATAAGTGGATCCAGAGTATGCATGTGGAAGACCGTCGTGCTGCCGTACAAACCTGGGAACATTGCCTGAAGACCGGCGCCCCCCTGGATATTGAAGTTCGTTTCTGCCACGTAGACCGCGGCTGGAACTGGATGCGCATTCGTGCCGCAGCGAGCTATGCCGCTGACGGCTCCATTCAGCGCTGGTATGGCACCGCCGAAGATGTGCATGAACGTAAGTTGCTGGAACTGAAACTGGTCAAAGCTAACCGCCGTCTGGAAATTCAGGCGCGCACGGACTCGCTGACCAAATTGCCGAACCGCCGTGAATTTAAAAAAGTGCTCAGCCATGAATATATGCGTGCCAAGCGTAACCGCACGCCACTGACCGTGGTGATGATCGACATCGATTACTTCAAACATTTTAACGATCACTACGGCCATCTTTCCGGTGACGCCTGTCTGCGTCTGGTCGCGCGTACATTACGAAAATCACTCAAACGCAGCACCGATGTCGTGACACGTTTTGGCGGCGAAGAATTTGCCGCGATTCTGCCGGATACGGATTTGAAAGGGGCGTGGATTGTGGCGCAGCATATTATGGAATCCATTGAAGTGCTGGGCATCAAACACAGCTTCAGTGAATTTAATCGCGTGACCATCAGCCAGGGAATTGCGACCTATATGCCAGATCAGGATCCGGACATTGAGGATCAGTCGGATATTGTGAGTGCCGCTGATGAAGCGCTGTACCTCTCAAAAAACAACGGTCGCAATCAGATTAATGCCATGCCCGTCTCGGTAAGATTCAATAAACTTTAATCCTCTGTACAGTCGTGCGCTATCTGCCGCGCGGCTGGTTCACCTTCCCCTCCTCTTTTTTTTGCCTGTTTTATGCAGCAGTAAAATTCAGGTGGCACTTTTTGTGCTGTCGTCTATCCTCATATAAGGGCGGCCAACTGGTCATACCTGATGTTGTTGAAATTACTCGCGTCACTCTGGCAAGGGGTACCTGATGGGAAAATCGAGCATAAGAATTGGTAGCTACGAAATTGACGATGCGCATCTCTCAACGCCTGAAGCAAAAGGCGGCGATAAAGTGCACATCCCGTGCAAATCAGATCCTGATTTGTGTATGCAACTTGATGCCTGGGATGATCACACCAGTGTCCCGGCAGTGGTCGATGGTCGTCACTCTGTGTTGTACAAGGAGAAGTATGACGAACAGAAAGATGAGTGGATAATGCGACTGGAGTGATACAGCATGGCGAACGGGATGATGTTCGCCATGCCGCTTGCGTTCACTCAGCGTTTTCAACCAACGAAATACCCCGTCCGGCAAAAAAGCGGGCGAAGACTTTCACCGGTAACGTGACATCCTGTTGTGTGGAAATATCATGACCGGAAGGATTATGAAAGGTCACAAACTCCCTGTCGGCACGCGTCACCAGCACCAGATGCCCGCCTTTACGCGGCGGAACAGTCTCCGGAATACGAACCGACGGATGCACCGAGGCAATGAAGAACCGGTGATCTACCATTTGTGCAGCAATATCCTCAGCAGCAATTCCCACTTTAACTACTGCGGTCATCCCCAACTCCTGGCGAACATACTCAACAAAAGGTGCATAAATCAACCCCTTAATGTTGTCGCCATCACGAACATACGCGCCATATGGCAGACTGCGCTGAGTCAGATTAAGAACAGGCACCACTTTTCCGGAAACCGCCGCCAGCACCATTTTCAGGCAACACATCCCACAAACATGGTTTGCCCACTCAATAAATTCCTGCTGGGTTGATGCGCCAGACTGGGCCCATAGTTTGATATCACTCAGTTCGAGTTCACCGGCAATAATTCCGGCAGCACAGTCAGGGTCTTCCCACTGGCTGAAATAAGGTATTCCTGAAAGGGTTGCAAAAGCGCGTTGATTTACTGAATTCACTGACATGACATATTCCTGAACGGCAGATCGACAACATCAGGTTGATCATATAGCTGGCTGGCGAGATTTAAGGCCTGATTTTCCTTATCAGGCCCCTCAGATATTTAGAACTTTTCTATCATCCGGAACTTCATCAGTAACAATGGCATAGTGGGTTCAAACATCTCGTACTCTTCGAAGAAACGCTGATGCTCAGCGCGCCAGTAAGCCAGCGTGCGGTCACCTTCACCTTCTTCCCAGGCATGTTGCTCTGTCACCTGATCAAAAGGAACTTGTTTCACTTCGGTCAGTTGTACGGCACACACCGGATTATTGCGACCATCGACCACCACAAAGATTTCGCCAGGTTCTGGTTCCGGGTCATCATCCAGGTTTGAACAGGTGGCGGTTTTTGTGCCTGCAATAACACGTTTAGCCAGTTCGTCTGCTGACGACTCGGTATCACCAAACGACCAGCGCTCTGCATCCCTGTATTTAAGTGGGATCTGCGGAATCATAATTTATCCTTTCAATTGAGATAGTTCACTACTATGACAGTTAAACATTAGCACAAAAAAACCCGCCGTAGCGGGTTTTAAAAGCCAGAAATGCGTTCTACGGTTTGCAGTTATCCGGCATCGCTACCGGCCACTGTCTTGCGCTGCCAGCGCCGTATAAAACGGCAATGCCGCATTCCTTATCGATCCTTGCAAGCGGTTTACCCGTTTTATCAATCATCATTGACATCACAGGCGTTGAAACGACGGCAACGCCGCTGTCAAACGGTGAGACGGCACTGAATAGCGGTGCAATGGCAAAGTTACCCTGTACATCGACAAAACCGTAATTATTGTTCGTTTTGGCGAATGCCAGGCCATCCACAGGCAAACCTAAGTCGGCATAAGCAATGCCCTCAGCTTGTTTACCCTGGCCGTTTATCCAGGTTTTCATGCCGTCTGCGCGTGTCAGTACAGCATGATCATTCACCATCAGGCTGGCATTCCCCTGTACCGTCAGTACTAATTTACCGGTGTTGTCGACATAACGGGTCGCTGGCGTACCATCCTGCGGGTCGTTAGAGACAGACCACGTGCTGGCTGACGGCATTGTCCACCTGCCCTCAGGCATAGCCGCAACCCGCACACCTTTATCATCGATCAGCTCATACCCTGCCGGCGTCGAACGCAAAGCACGGCCCTGCACAAAAGCAGAACTTTGGGCTTCCGCTACGGGCTGAATTTGCCATTCTCCTTGCGCAGAAAGATAACCTTCCTGCGGCTTACGGGATAATTTTACCCAATCGCCCAGCGCGCTGATACGGGTTTGCTGTTCGTGCAGTTCAATGTTGCCTTGGGGATCCAAAAGCCAGGACTGCCCTGCGGCAGAGGTGGCAAGAATGCGTCCATCACTGAACTGAGTGACTGATAACCCCGCCGTTGCTGCGACTCTCGCTTTCGCATCATTGCCAATGATTTCAGCAATCACACTGGATTCGGCTTGGTCAGGAGCGGCCGGTTGCGTCAGCAGCCAGAGCGCAGAATTAATACGTTTTGCTTTAGCATACTTCGCTTCAACAATGATTTTACCCTGACCGTCCACAATGCCCCATAAGCCTCCCGGCGCTCTGAACGCCGCCAGACCATCGGCGTAGTCACCCACATCCTGATAAGAGGGCTGAACAACCGTTTTCTGTGTGTTGACATCAAAGATGCCCCACAGCGCGCCTTCGGCAGCGGTTTCGCGAAAACGGAACCAGCCGTTACCCACAGACTCAATCTCGAATACGTTGGGCAAATCATAATGCTTACCCGCGTGATCCAGTGCGGTCAGCTTGCCGTCCAGATAATCAAGCGCATAGCCATGAACAAAGGGCGAAATATTGTCTTCGGTCAGCGGGATAACAATTTTCCCCTGAGCATCGACAACACCGGTTCCCTCAGCCGTTCTGACAATAAACTGTTCGATATTACCGTCTGCGTCAGCAGATTGAATATCCTGCCATTTGCTGTCGAGCTGAAGTGAACCGTCCGGGCGCAGGAAACCGGCACCGTTTTTACCGCTTCCGGATTCAGGACGAATCAGTGCCAGTGGCGATTGTGCAGAAGTAACATCATTTCTCACATAGAGAGGTTCAATCCGGCTGCCATCAAGGGCGCTGATATTCTTCTGATTCAGTAACGCCTTTCCTGATGCATCAACAATATTGACGACATCACCCTGGTCGTTGCGCAGCCATAAACGGTGGTTGATCACTTCTGCGCTGGTGATTTGCGCCAGCCAGCCCACATTCTGTGAGCCTCCGATGATGCCGCCAGAAGGTGCAACAATCGCGTTAACCTTTTTCGGGTCACCTTTGGTAGTGATCAGATATTCACCCGTACTGTGCTCCCAGGGCTCACTGCCCGCAGGCAACAAAAGAGGTTGTTTACGTCCCGGTACATACAATGTAAGAGCGTCTTTGGTGACGGGATTCAACACGTAATCACCGGAGACACGAAGCGAAGAGGCCTCGGCTTCGCTAAAGGTGGCGATAACCACTGCGGAATTATCAAGTAATTTGATCCCTTCAGGGGTTTTTGCCAGCCAGAAAGCGCCAGTTTCTTCACTGACCGACAAGTACTTCTGTTCGTCCGGCACACCGTCGGTGCGAATTAAGGTAATTCCTTCCGCATTTTTCGCCAGGGCAACAGAAGAGTTTTGCGGATCAAGGGTGATTGCGCTGTATTGCGGCAGAACGCGCCAGGTAAGATTGCCATCAATGATGCCGTAACCTTTGCTGGCATCAAAAGCGATAAAGAGATCTTTCGGGCCAAACGGTTCAACCACTTCCATTTTGTCGGTAGCCACATGACGGACACCATCAGGGGAAAGCAGAACGCTGTTAAACGTCAGACTCAGCCGGGCCGGAATGCCGTCACTCAGAGTGGCGTCATCCACTAATTCATCCAGCGCTTTACCGACCTGGGCACCTTTGTGGTCAATAATTTGTGGTTTACCTCCCGCCGTCACCACGGCCAACCCGGATTCGGTAAAGGGCTGGACGCGATCAAAGGCCGGCGGAATCATCCAGTTTCCTGTCAGATCGATGAATCCCCACTTGCCCTGTTGCATGGCAGCGGCGGCACCAAAATGATAGTCACCGACTTTTTCAAAAACAGGTTTAATGACCAGTTGCCCCTGATTGTCTAAAAAGCCCCAACGCTCGCCATTTGCATCTGCAGCAGGCAAAAGCACTGCTGCACGGCCTTCATGGACATCACGGATACATAAATTCTGAACCACAGGCAATGCATTATGCCTTTGTGCATCCGCCTGCGCCGCAGATAACGGCGCAAAGCAACTGTCGGGCTCTGCCGCGATTGCAGCGGATGTCAGCGTCAATAAGGCCAGTGTACTGCTGGTATTCAGAGCACAACGGAGTGCATTTCTTAGCCTTGAAGGTTTGCTGACAATCATTAATTACCTCCGGTACCGCATGCAGGAGCCTTGGCTGGCCAGAGATAAGCCCCCTTAGCATCCACAATGACACGCTGATTACAGCGCACCTGAATTTTCGCCTGAACAGCGCCATCACCGTTTAGCAAACTGACCACACCTTTACCCCCTGCCCATGCATGTTTCTCGCTGAAATCATTTGCCCAATCGAACTTAGGCAAAATAGCGAAACGCCCTGTGGTATTGATGTAACCTAGCAAATTGCCATAGGTCGATTTCTTCATGGCGGTAGCAAAATTATTGCTCATTGCACCAACCTGATCAAAGTAAGAACCGATCAGTTTCTTGCCTTGCTGATCAACAAAACCATACAGGCCCTTGCTATCACGCAGAGGGATGACGCCAGAATTGGCTTTATCCGCCTGCAGGCTGTCGAGTCCGGCGAAGCGCTGAATCTCATTGCCGTCGTTGTCATACAACACAGTTTCGCCTGTAAGATCGTCATTCATGACCAACCGCGCCATCGAGTTCAATGCCTGGGCCTGTTCAAAACCGTCTAACGGAACCGCGCCATGATCATTAATCAATGTGACGCGGCCATCACTGACCGCGCGGCTCAGATTAAGAGGCGGGATGAAATTGAATTCAGCGGTATAAAGTGGTGGGACTTGCCAGTCGCCCTGACTGTTAATCGCCCCAAAATGAGGGGAAAAACTGAGCATAACCCAGTCGCCATCAACAGAACTTGAAGATGCAGTAATTGCCTTGCTGACAGGGAAACGCCCTGCGCTGTCGAGCAATGCAACACCACCTTCGGAAGGTTGAACCAGCCAGTGGTTGCGGCCCACAGGCTGCGGCCTTGAGAGCAAATCTGTGGCTAAAGCCTGACCGTTTTCAGCGCTGTAGAGGCTGTAATGGCTGGCAAGCGCACCACGCTCACCGGGCTGATCGTTATCAGAAAGCGTAAAAGCACCCTGCCCGATATACTGGAATTTACCGCTACGGCCCGCATCAGGCGCAATCGCCCAACTGCCGTCGGTTCTGATCACGCCCCAGCCCGTATCTGTCTGCGCCAGGGCATAACCGTCATTGAAGGAATCAATCTGAATAAACTGAGGTGCAGCTTTATTGCTTTTACTCGCAATGTCCCATAAGCCCCAGCGTTGGGCATCTTTTTCGCCCCCGGTATAAAACAGCAGTCCGGATGACAAACGCTGAGCGCTTTGCTGAATATTTGCCGGAACGTCTATCGCGTTACCGCTGCGATCAATAAGGTGCTTAACGTCTGTATTGCCATTGTTGTCAGTGGCCCAGGTATAGTCGCCGTTAAACGGGGTGATTTGCGTAAAGACTGGCTGGATAACCCATTTCCCTGCCGCATCGATCGCGCCAACTTTTTTGTTTTCAGTATGGATGATCAACGGAGCCTGAGAAGCCTCTCCTTCAACCGATGCCCACTGAGGATCGGAAAGCACATTCCCCTGGGAGGTGAGGATTGCCGGAGGTTTTGTCGCATCAACAGGCGTCAGAACAGCCCATGGCAGGCTTTGTGCCGTATCTGTGGTTGCTTGCGCCAAAGCATTGATGTCATCGATCATCGGCGTCGTGGCCAATGGTCTTAACTGATAGTCTTTCAGCGCTGTCAGCGTGGCGTCATTAAGAAGCGCTACGCCGTTATTGTCATAGATCTGCGCGACCTGAGGCGTTTTCCCCTCAGTTTGCATCACCCAAAGACGGTTGCCCTGTTGCAGAACTTGCGGCTTATTCACTTTCAGCGAAGCAACCTGATTATCAGCACCGATAATCACAATGCCTTTACTGCCCGTTCCCAGCGTAGCTTTACCCCAGTCGAGGATGTTTTCAGATTGATCTGCAGGAATATCCTGCACTTTTTCCAGCTTATTGTTGAGCAACTGTTTGCTGCTATCCGCAGCTGTAACCAGCCAGCTACCTGAAGCCAGCGGACGTACAGATTTATATTGCTCTTTATTTAACGAAACACCCTGCCGGTCAACGAACATCCAGACGTTTTTGGTTTTCACCGCAACGACATCACCACTAAATTGCGGCTCGTCGCGGGTTTTCAGGATCATCGGGTCAATCGCCCAGTCACCATTTTCATCGAGATATCCCCAGTAACCGTCTTGCGCAGAATCACGCTTTTTAGCTGGAATCAGCCCGGACTGAGGCAAATCCAGTGCAATGACATCATCAGGCAGAGAAAGGGAACGATTTGTGGAGGCATTCCACAAGGCAGGCGAAACTTGCGTTTGCACACTTGCCAATGCCTGACCGCGCACAAATCCCTGGCTGTCGAGAGAAACGGCAAACGGCAGCGTTTTTATCACTGCACCTTTGCGATCAATCAGTACCAGACGGTTATCGGTCACGACCAGCGCGGTGCCTTGTGCATTGAAATCGGTTGCCCGCGTAAATTTAGGTTCAATAACCCAGTGGCCTTTCTTATCGATATAGCCGAATTTATCGCCTTTTTTCGCAGCAGCCAGGTCGTTCACAAAACCCCGGGCTTCACTGAAATCAGGCTTGATCACCATATGCCCGGTGGTATCCACGTACCCCCACAACGGTTCGCGGGATAACCCGACCTGCACAGGGGAAAGCCCTTGCTGGAAAGGCAACTGGCAATCCTTGGCCGTTTTTGCATTGCTACACGCCCGTAACAGTGCGTCATCCGCATGTACCGGCAGGCTAAAAAAAGCATTCAGAACCAGGGATAACGCACTGAAGTTTCTGACATATTTGAATTTTTCGGAGCAATTCATCCGATGCCCTTATAACTGGATAAAATTAGAAAGTGTAGCGCCCGCATTTTTTTCATCACCCGCAGAATGGGCGCGTGAGACGGTAAAAAAACCGATAATAATCAATTTAAAGCGAGCGCACATGCCATACGCCTATAGGGTGTCAGCTTGTGAAAGAAAAAGCAGCTATTTTATTACTCTGTAACGAATGAATACATATTATCAATTCCCGGAAAGAGACGCCCTGTGTGTTACCGCTCACCTGCATTACTCACCCGCCGATAACCTGACAGCAACATTCCAACCTCCTTACTAGAAATTAGATCATTTTCATTTACATGTGTTTGAGTGGCTAACAATTAATCTTCGGAAGATTATTACAACTCTTGATTAAGGTCATTATTTCCCCCTCTTTTGTCTGGTTTTATAGATTCCAGAGCGTTGTGTGACCAATATCACTCCCGGTCCGGGTGGCGTCAAACCTGGCAGTGTTCGGTTACAGCGTATTTCAGGTGTTTTATCTTATTGGGGGAAGTCATGCCTATCGTTCGAGCCAGATTGAGTCTGTTTGGTGGCGACACCGTCGTCATACGTTGTTCAGAAAAATGTCACATTCATCTGATGTGTGAAAATGATGTTGAGCGAAAAGGACGTCACTCAGGTTTCGGCGATATTTTGACGGTTAATGATCAAAATACGGCTTATGTGGGGATCCCTTATAAAGGCATCTGGAATGTTCTTATCGATTCCCAGTGTGACTCACTGGAACACTCAATAAGTTATATGCCCGCCTGAAACCCGCTATTACCTCCTCGATTCTGCTGCTTTATCTGAGACCTTTATCAGGCGGATGGAAAACCATTTGCCTGATATTTCATGAATTACCAGTCAGCCCGGTCTGCATCACAACGGTACAGTTAACCGCTGACACCATCCAGCAGCAAAATGTTGAATTGCGTAACGTCGCGGAAAAAACTTTAGCCTGTCACATCAATTACATACCGTTATTGAATTGAACATTCCATAATTTTCAAAAGTCCTTTTTTTGCCTGATTTATGTATTGCCAGTCCGGATTTCACATTGCATTCTGTCAAAGGTAATGACATGGCACCGGTCATATTGGCCGGATTTCTTTCAGGCAAAAAACAGATCCTTATAATGAATAATAAATCACTTTGCACCATCGCTGACGTAGCGGATCTCGTTCCGCAATTGCGCCAGGTTCGCCAACACCTGCACCAACACCCTGAACTTTCCAATGAAGAATCTGCAACCGCAGCACTGGTCGCTGAAAAACTCGAATCTCTAGGCTATCAGGTGACCACCGCCGTGGGCGGATACGGCGTCGTCGGCTCAATGAAGCATGGAAACGGGTCACGTAGCATTGGCATCCGCGCAGATATGGATGCCCTGCCCATCACCGAACGAACAGACTTGAGCTACTCCAGCCAGTTTCCTGGAAAAATGCATGCCTGCGGCCACGACGGCCATACGACGATGTTGCTGGGTGCCGCTGAACAGCTTGCACGCAGCAAAAACTTTTCCGGCACCGTGCATCTTATTTTCCAGCCCGCTGAAGAAATTGGGTTTAACAGCGGTGCGGAGCGCATGCTGGCCGAACAGTTGTTTGAACGATTCCCCTGTGATGCCGTCTACGGGCTGCATAATCATCCCGGCTATCCGGTCGGCAAAATGATGTTCCGTTCTGGCCCGTTTATGGCAGCCTGCGACACGGTCAACATCACTATTCATGGTAAAGGCGGACATGCAGCCCGCCCGCATATGACCGTAGATCCTATACTGGTTGCCAGCAGTCTGGTCATCGCCCTGCAGTCTGTTATTTCGCGCAATATCGACCCTAATGACACAGCGGTTGTCACCATCGGTTCATTACATTCAGGGCATGCGGCGAATGTCATCCCTGAAACTGCACGCCTTGAAATGAGTGTTCGCTCCTTCGATCCCGAAGTCCGCAAAACGCTTGAGCAACGTATCCGCACTCTGGCAGAGAATCACGCTGCCGGTTACGGTGCCCGCGCTGAAATTGAATATGTTCCCGGATATCCGGTACTGGTGAATCACGATCAGGAAACAGCATTTGCTGTGGAAGTGGCAAAAGAACTGCTGGGTGAAGAAAACGTGGTCGATAATCTTCCGCCAATTTCTGGCAGTGAAGACTTTGCGTATTTCCTGCAGCAGAAGCCCGGCTGCTTCCTGCGTCTGGGCAACGGAGACAGCGCGGTGCTGCATAATCCGGCCTACAACTTTAATGATGAAAGCCTGAGCTTTGGCACCGCCTACTGGACGCGTCTGGTGGAGCGCTATTTAGTCGATTAACGGCAAAAACCGAACCAGCGCATGCCGAGGTGGAAGTGATTGGCATGCGCTGCGTTGTATTCCGGCCCGATGGAATTGCCAAAATACGGGCAGCTCTCTGAAAATAATGTCCGCACATACTCTCCTTCTGCGCCGGGCTGAGGCCATTGTTTCAGCACCGTAAGATGGCGCCCGTCAGCCAGCGAGAAACCGGCAATATCCAGCGCTTGCGCCGTAGCGTGTTCGCTTAGCCGGGCGTCGGGCTTGTTATAGACGTTCCTGCAGGCATAACTGCCCAGATGATCAATACGCACCAGCGGCGAACCTAATTCCCGAGTGGCCAGCGGTTTCGCCACCTGCGCGACAAACATTGCGCTGCTCAGTGCAAGGCGACAGCTCGCCAGATAACTCGAACTCAATGAAACATCACCAAATCCGCGAACGCGCACAGAATGAGTCAGCGGACATTTCCCGCCCATATTTCCGGCGCTGTTAAACTCAATCATCCCCTCTTGCTGAGCCCGTTCAAGCACAGCCAGACATTCCTGAGGATTGTTATCCAGCTTCCTTAATTTGTAGCGGGTGATCAGATTCGGCGGGTCATTAATAGTTATCGGTGTGAAAGGATTATATTCAGAAGGCACATGACGGCTTATCCACGGGCCACTGAACCAGGCGATGCCAATAATCACAATGAAGCTAACCCAATATCGCATAGTGTTCCTTTAGCACCACTTAGGTTTAGCAGTACATTGTTTTTCACGCGGAATATTTTGAGTATAGCGCCTGAGTAAATAGTGATCTGACGGGGTTACAAGTCGGGAAATAAACTTACTTAGCTTTGACATAAATAGACATTGAGTTTGTTACTTTTATATCCGAAGACGATGTTTCTTCTCCTGTGTCCACTGTGAACTGTCCTTCATAGTGTGTAAGACCCTCGCATTACCCCTTTCAGCCCGCCCCGAGCGGGCTTTTTTTTATCGGCTATCTCGCACGTAAGTCATGAGTGACGCAGCAAAAGATGCTAAGCCGCGCCACCCGACACACTGAAAACCTTACTTATGCGTAAAGTCGATCACCATTCTGCCTTTAATTTTGCCTTGTTCCATTTCCTGGAAGATCGCATTGATATCGCCCAGCGGACGCTTTGTGACTTTCGGCACCACTTTACCTTCAGCGGCAAACTGGAAAGCTTCAGCCAGATCTTCACGGGTACCGACCAGTGAACCGACGACCTGAATGCCGTCAAGCACCAGACGAGGAATATTCAGGCTCATGGATTCCGGCGGTAAACCCACGGCGACAATACGACCGCCAGCGCGCATCGCATCCACTGCGGAGTTAAAAGCGGATTTCGCCGTTGCTGTTACCACCGCAGCATGAGCGCCACCGACTTTCTCCTGAATAATTTTTGCTGCATCGTCTTTCCGCATATTAATGGTCAGGTCAGCACCCATGTCGGCGGCAAACTCCAGTTGCTGATCATTAACATCAATAGCAATGACTTTGGCATTGAATACATTTTTAGCATATTGCAAAGCCAGATTACCTAGACCGCCCAGACCATAAATCGCGATCCATTTACCCGGCTGAATGCCGGACACTTTTACCGCTTTATATGTCGTCACGCCTGCACATGTCACGCTACTGGCGGCAGCAGATTCCAGACCATCCGGGACTTTCACCGCATAATCGGCCGAGACAATACACTCTTCAGCCATGCCACCATCAGTGGTATAGCCGGCATTGATCACCTGACGGCATAACGTTTCATTACCCGTTGTACAATATTCACAATGCCCGCAGCCTTTATAGAACCACGCGACGCTGGCACGATCGCCCACTTTCAGCGCTGTTACTCCCGGGCCGATTTTCTTAACAATACCGATCCCTTCATGCCCGAGGATGACACCGGTTTTGTCACCGAAATCACCGTTTTTGACATGCAAATCCGTATGACATACACCACAGCACTCCATTTCCAAAAGTGCCTCACCATGTTCCAGGTCACGCAGAGTCTTCTCCACGACGTCCACAGAGTGGTCTTTATTCACAACAGCAGCTTTCATTTTCCTTTCCTTATCGTTGTGGCGGAACCTCAAAGTTACAACGCTATTTATCTGGCTGCAAATGAGAATGAAACGCTTTAACTATCAAGTTTAAAACGTTGGCGGAAAGTTTCATTTCCATTGTTGATGAGGAATATGACGGCAGATACTCAGGCAATATGGGACAGAGTTTTTACTTTAATCATGAAAAATCAATTGGTTAAAAAATCCAGCAGTACAACGAAGGTGCCATATTCCCCCGCTGATTCACGTACTCCACGTTCAGTCATAATTTAATGTGTATTAATTTTATCCACACAATTAACGGTCGGTAATTCTGCTACCCATTTAAATCTGACTGAAACACTTAAAGGACTGGTAATTAGGATGCATATTAGTATTTCCCTATCATTAAGTAATATCTATACTTTTCAACACGAAAGACTCTCCAAATACTTTTCACTTTTATAAATCAAAAAACAGCTCAAGATATAAATTTTGATGCCGATAGTGAGATCAATGAAATATAAAAAAGCTGGCTCAGCTGTTTTATAAATTATAAAAAAATCCGAAGCCTGTTGAGGGCGAATTTATCGTTTAAATACATGAGGATTCTAAAGTGAGATTTATAAGAGATATTAAAATACGAACAGTATTAATAACCATTCTCATCACTTTTTCACTTTTATGGGCCGGAGTATCAGGTTTCGCTTTATACTCACTTAATCAGTTAAAAAGTGAACTGAACTTCACCAATGTTCAACAGCAAAACGGTGACATCATCAATGGTGCCAATGCACAGTATTACCGTGCAGTAACAGCATTGGAACGCGCTATAGCTGGGTTAGAAAAAAACAATAACGGCATTTATGATATTGAAATAAAAGCCACGTTGATTGAATTAGAAAGTCTTAAAAAAGGGTTAGATCAATTTAAAAATATTGATCATGGGAATTTAGACTCCAACACCGTGGACGATATCTATAACAGTTCCTTTACTCTTTTCAACAGTGCTGTATTCCCCATGTATGAATCAGCAGCAGTGAAAAATACAAGTCTGTTCGCGTCTTTAAAAAATGATAAATATCTTCCGCTTAGACGTAACTTTAGTGCAGCCATAGAAAAATATAATGACAAAATTACCTCTCTTAACGCTGAAGCGAATCACAGAATTACCCAGTGGGTTGCATGGTGCCAATATATACTTATAGGTGCTATGGCCCTCAGCGTTGTCATTATGCTTTTGAGCGATCGTTATCTGGCAAACTTTCTTGTTAAACCATTAAACAAAGTGAAAGCTCACCTTGAATCATTGGCAACCGGCATACTTGACAGCAAAATTGCTTTCCAGGGTAAAAACTGCGTTGGACAATTAATACCTTATATCAACAAGATGCAAGATAACTGGGCAAAAACAGTATACGACATCCGAAACAGCGCTGATTCAATTTATAAAGGCTCCAGTGAAATCTCCACCGGGAATACCGATCTTTCCTCCAGGACGGAAGAACAGGCATCAGCACTTGAAGAGACAGCCGCAAGCATGGAACAACTGAGTTCAACCGTTCGACATAATGCAGATAATGCGAGTCAGGCCAGCACACTGGCAGAACAGGCAACTCAGGAGGCAAACCAAGGCGGTGTTATTGTGAACGACGTCATATCTACCATGGTAAAAATTAACGCCAGCTCGCATAAAATCGTAGAAATAATCAGTGTTATTAATGGTATAGCCTTCCAGACCAACATTCTTGCTCTTAATGCCGCTGTTGAAGCAGCACGAGCAGGAGAGCAAGGTCGGGGATTCGCCGTCGTTGCAAGCGAAGTAAGAAATCTGGCGCAGCGCAGTGGACAGGCCGCAAAAGAGATTGGTGTGCTCATTAATGAATCGGTTGAGAACATTCAGTCCGGGTCAGAACAAGTGACTCAGGCCGGGGGAGCCATGGAGAAAATCGTCAGCTCTGTCAGCCGTGTAAATGACATCATGAGCGAGATAGCGGCTGCATCGACTGAACAAAGCAAAGGAATAAACCAAATCGGTATAGCAGTCGTGCAAATGGATAGTGTTACGCAGCAAAATGCCGCACTGGTGCAGGAATCAGCAGCCGCCGCCGCCTCACTTGAAGAGCAGGCACGTCAGCTCACAGAAATTGTCTCGGTGTTTAAAATCGAAGGCAGGGCTCCCCTTTCTTCAGCGAGTCTTCTTCCCAAAAATAAAATACAAAAAAATAGCAGAGTCTTAACCACAGAAGATAGCGGTTGGACGAAGTTCTGATATTCCAGCCCTTCCCGGCATGAATGGGAAGGGCTGGTTCGTCATTCTTGTGGGGCATGGCTAAAACCTGGGCAGCCGTGGTTATTACGGTTCTGTCAGTCACGATGTAAAAGCAACCTATGTCCTTTATCTCGGCTGGTTTGACGGCAAGCCGGCAACATTAGATGAGTTGCTGCCTGAGGAAGCGACGAAAAAGTTTGTCGATTATATGGGCGGTGCCGATAATATCCTGAAAAAGCCAAAGAGGATTACGAGCAAGGGAATTACCGGTGGGTAGTGCAGGCGGTGAGTAAGTTCCGTTATGCCCAGCCATTTTCGCTGGGTGAAAGTCACTGGCTACTGCGCGGCTCTTTACCTGTAAACACATCCCCTTCACCTCCCTCTGGCGGCCATAAAACCGGCACAGGTGATCTTAATCTTTTCGCGTCATGGCTGATTGATACCGGCAATCCTGCTGTCAGCTTTGGCTTTGGACCGCAAATCACTGCCCCTACTGCAAGCGATGATTCACTGGGCACAGAGAAATGGTCAGCGGGTTTGGTCAACGTGTTATTTGATGCGAGTTCACCAAAATTTCAATACGGCTACCTTGCGTCATGGCAGCACAGTTTCGCCGGAAAAGACGATCGCAACGATGTTCATCTCGGGACATTCCAGCCATTTCTCTTTTACCAGTTAGGGGGCGGGACTTATCTTCGCGCAGCACCTATATGGGTTTATAACTTCCAGAATGACAGTTATAGCGTCCCCATGGGGCTTGGGATTGGGCAGGTCATCAGGCAGGAAAAAACCGTCTACAACTTCTTTATCGAGCCACAAGGCTCAGTGGCAGATCACGGACCTGGTCAGCCCAGATGGCAGATTTTTGCCGGGCTGAACCTGCAGTTTCTCTAGTTTACTCCGTTCGCTGAAACATAAGGGGAATGGCTGCCATGCTTACGCGGGTGCAACGTTCCCCTTTCTTATTATGGTAACAGGAAGGGGTTTAATGGGTTGTTTTAAAAGTAGGTTATTGATTTAAAGAATGATCAAAAAAACAACCAAACACTCATTCAATTTATTAAAATCAATAAGTTTAATAAACAGGGAGTGCGTCAGTCGAGCGCCTGGTCATTCATTGACGCCGGATCTTCCAAGGGTTCTACGTGAGTGGTGATATGGATAAAAGGCAGTGCTGTGCGGATATCATTCTCTATACGCTCAGCCCAGTCGTGACCATGTTGAACAGTCCATAGCCCAGGAACGAGGATGTGCAGTGTCATAAACGCGCGTCCGCCCGCCTGGCGTGTACGCAGCGCATGGAAATCGAGCCCCTGCTCACGGTATCCCGCCAGCAGCGACTCGATTTTTTCGAGTTCTTCAACGGGTAGCGAGACGTCCATCAGACCCGCAGCTGAACGGCTCATGAGCTGATAACCGGTCCACACGATGTTGGCCGCGACCAGCAATGCAATAACCGGATCGACCCATAACCAGCCGGTCAGATAGACCAGTCCGACGCCCAAAATGACCCCGACCGACGTCCAGACATCGGTCAGCAGGTGGTGAGCATCTGCCTCAAGCGTGATCGAATTGTGCTGCTTGCCAGCCCTTAACAATATTCGTGCCGTCACAAAATTAAGAACGGATGCAACCACAGAAACCAGTAGTCCGACACCAACCGCGTCGAGTGGCTGCGGGGCCAACATACGCTCAACGGCGGTATAGGCAATACTGGTTGCCGCCAATAGGATCAAGAACCCCTCAAAAGCGCTCGAAAAATATTCGGCTTTACCGTGTCCATATGCGTGCTTATCATCGGCCGGAAGTGCAGCCAGGGTCAGCATCCAGAGCGCCATCAGGGCTCCCGCGAGGTTGACCACGGATTCGATGGCATCAGACAGCAGACCGACCGAACCGGTCATTTTCCACGCCACACCTTTTAGTCCGATGGTGGCAATCGCAGTGGCAATGGACAGCCAGGCGTAGCGCGTAAGGGATGGCGTCAATGCTTTGTTTTTACTCATTATTTCACCCTGTAATGGACGGCAAACTACATTATTGCCACACCAAAAATTAATCACTTAAGTCAGATGTACCATTTTTATATGCTTCAATTAAAAGATGCAAAACTCCCATCGCACCATGTGTATAAAAATAGACCTCAGTGAAATTAGAAAACCACATATAATAAGCCCAAATCCTGAAATAATGTGCATCCAGGTTATAACCCCTTCAAGACTATGTTCAGCAATTGCTTCGGTCTCTGTCAGATTAGCGTTAATAATTTGCGACAGTATTAAAAATGCCACCATGGTGTGAAGAATACGAAAAAAACTAGCATATTCATGGGGTAACATACTCCAGACTCGCAATTTCATTAATGAGCTCTTAGCATATTTACCCATAGTCTGAATCATACAAAAGAATTATTAGCATAACCTTAATTCTGAAAATTTCAGCAGACATTAACTCAGTTCATGATACTGACATCCATGAAATAGGAATGATAACTATTATTATGATTTATTCTCTTCTTGTTACTCAGCAGATCCCCTATATAATTTTAAATAGACGATACCCCCTATACTCAAACGCATAACGTGCGCTCATCGCAAGGCGACCAGCCAACCGGGCATGTAACTGAATTATTTATTACTGAAGATAATCAAGTGAAATGCAATCAACCAATACTCAAAAGCCATCGAGTGATTAATTGAATATGAATACCCACGAAATATTCTTAATTATTTTTACTTACTACAAACAATTTAAGAATACTGTCCACTTTCACTTGCATTAAGCGTTCGAGAGGTGTTTGAAGAATAATGCGAGCGTTTCAGTCTGATCGACAAAGTGATGGCGAGTATTTAAAACCCTGAAATCCGCCGCATGGAGCTAATGAGCACGATCGCCGACACCTTCTGACAACCCGCGAGTTATTGACTCGACAGACACTGCCGCAGTGAGGGCGATTGTGTCGCGTATACGTGAAGAAACGCCGAAGGTGAGTAAATCACAGCGAAGTTTTGACCCGACTAAAGGCCGTGATGTTGCCCCATTGGCAAGATTGACGCCTGAAGAACGGGCGCGATTGCCTCAGATTGAACAGGAATTGCTTAAGAACGATATCAAAGCTCAAAGATGGGAGCAGGAAGCATTAAGCCGGGGAGCCAAAATCAGTTTTGGTGATGTTGTGATCCATCATCCCCCTCTTATGGACTGGCAGGAATTTTATGACGACTAAGACTGTTTAAACATTCATCTAAGCTATTGGTTAAAAAGTAACCTTCAGTTTTTATTGGAATTTGTTAAGGAATGGTAATATTATACTGTATAAATAAACAGTACATTGAAGTGAGTAATGGAATCCTCTCACGAGCTAAAAGATGGCTTTGATAAAAATCCGGCTTATGGCTGACATCGCACAGTCAGGCCAGTGCAGAAATGATGAGTACGCACTGGTGATGGAAATGATCATATGGCCGATAGCTTTCTGGATGAAGAAGACACGCAATCAGTGCCGTTCTCTGTTTACGACGATGAAGAATAGCCAGGAACGCGGGCGATCTCTCTTTGATAGCTCTGCATGCAGTGAGTGCATGATTTTGCATTGTGATCGCCCTGCTCTTTTCTCCCCGCGACACCAGTGCTGGCGTGGATCACAGTGGATCACGCAACTGCATCAAAAGCGACCTATAAAGCGGGCAAGCGTGGCGGGGATAGCATTGCGCGCAGAATTGTTGAGTGCTATCTTTTCAATCATAGATTGTTCAATTTAAAGAATATTATTTTTGTACTTTACATCAAAAAGTTACAAGACTCCGTAAAGGAATTACATATGCCTAATAGAAACAAAATAATACCTCTTTTGAAAAATATTGCCTCAAGGCTGTGGGAAGGTCATGCATCAGTCTTAGTTGGTGCTGGATTTAGTCGAAACGCAAAAGCACTCAGTAGTAAATCACGGAAGTTTCCGATGTGGACTGATTTAGGAGATGTTTTTTATGAAAAAGTATATTGCGAAAAAAATACTAATCGTTATTCCAATGTACTAAAATTAGGTGATGAGGTACAGGCAGCTTTTGGTCGTGCCGTATTAGATAAACTAATTCAAGAAAATGTCCCTGATAAAGAATATGAGCCTTCAGAACTCCATTCTTCTCTTCTTACATTACCTTGGGTAGACGTATTCACAACGAACTATGACACTTTACTTGAACGCGCATCAGTATCAGTTGATTCAAGAAAATATGATTTGGTTATGAATAAAAATGACCTTATCAACGCTGAAAGACCAAGGATTATAAAACTACATGGTAGTTTCCCATCTGAAAGACCTTTCATTATCACTGAAGAAGACTACAGAAGGTATCCAATTGATAACTCTCCATTTGTTAACACAGTTCAGCAATCCCTAATAGAAAACACGTTATGTCTTATAGGATTCTCAGGAGATGACCCTAACTTTTTAAATTGGATTGGGTGGATAAGAGACAATTTAGGCAACGACAACTCTCCAAAAATATTTATCGTAGGATTATTTTCTTTTAACGAAGCCCAGCGAAAGCTATTAGAAAAAAGGAATGTGGTAATTGTTGATCTTACTTTCTTAGGCGATTTCGACAATGACCACTATTCCGCCCACAAGTCTTTTTTTGAATATTTATTTGAAAGTAAAAATAACGAAGGCAATCTAGATTGGCCAAAAGAGACACATTTAGATCTAATCAGTAGAGATGACACAGATTTTGATAAAATACAAAAATTAAAACATTGTGTTGCTAGCTGGAAAAAAACAAGACTTGACTACCCTAATTGGCATATAGTTCCTGAAGGGAATAGGAGAAAACTATGGAGAGGAACTGAGAATTTTTTAAATATTTTTCCAGATGGATTGGACGTCGAAGATAACTTGGATTTATTGTTTAGTTATGAACTTGTTTGGCGTACTGAGAAATCACTGCTACCTATCTTCGATAATTTTTCCCAACATCTTTTCAATGTTGTGGAAAAATATAAAGTAAATCTTTTTCAGAAGAGAATTAGTAACGGAGAAAATAACTATGATATTGATGAGTACCTCCCTTATATTATACTTAGTTTATTGCGCTATTGCAGACAAGAGTCATTAACTGAAAAGTGGAACGAACTATCATTAATACTTACAAATTCTATAGAGAAAATGACACCGGAAATAAAATCAAATTTTGAGTATGAAAGTGTTTTATATTCTTACTCACAGTTGAATTTTGATGAAGCACGCTCTAAGTTAAATAATTGGGAAGTTAGTAAGCAATTACCCTATCACGAGGTAAAAAAAGCAGGATTATTAGCCGAGTTCGGAATGTTAGATGAATCTATTTCGATTTTAGAGGAATCATTATCCACTATAAGGAGAAATGGCTTATTACAATCTACTAACAATGATTATTCGAGTGTCTCACAAGAGGCATATGTAATTTTCATTCTTAGGATGTTTAAGAATTCAATTATTTTCAAAAATAATGAGAGGGATTCCTCAAGTGAATATCGTTCACGATTAGCTATCCTGTCACAATATGGCGCTGCTCCTGACTATGAGGCTAAATACTTTGAAATTAAACTCGAATCCTACTTAAAAAGAAAAAATGGAAAGGAAGCATATGACTTCGATTTAGATAGAAGAACTACAACTACTCACTTCGGATTTGGTAATATTGATCATGCAGCTTTGACATCATTTAGTTTTTTATTATTCTGCGAAGACATAGGTTTACCATTTCATATTCCGAAAATGCAACTTCTTAGCAATACTGCTGAAAGGGCTGCAAGGAATATTTCTAGTTACTGTCCAGGTTGGGCTACTTTCTCCATGTTTAGATTGTATGATTCTCGAAAAGTAGGAAGTGTTTTTAATCGAAACAGATTGTATACATTGGACAGGAAAATAGTTGAAGATCTTTTCGATAAATATTATTCAACTTATAAACTACATATATTTAAAAGTATATCTGATAATCTTGATAAAAAATTAGAAGTCGAGAACTCAACTCTTTCTGTTGTGCCAGAAATACTTTCCCGCTTAGTAACAAAATGCTCGTACTTAAAAAAAGTAGATTGTATAAATCTGCTATGTGATTTGTATAATCATGAAAAATTTGAGGATTTTTCTTCTACCAAAACTTTATTAGAGCGCACAATAAAAAACTTAACTCCAGAACAGTTAATTGAAGTAATTCCTACTCTTGCTGAGTTTCCATCGAGTCCCAAAAGCTTAAATGTCAGACCATATTATAAGTATGAATTCATTAACCCTTTTAGTCTGCTAGTTGACTTAGAAAAAGAAAATATCGCCAATGTAAAAAAGATACAAAGAGCTAAAATAGCTGGCGATCTTAACACCATTAAAAATGGGTCAACTGATGAAAGGAAAACGTCATCGATAAAACTCATAGTTTTACATAAGATGAATATGCTAAACAGATCTGATGAAAATAAACTAATTAAAGCCTTATGGAGCAAAACAGACGATTATGGATTCCCGGTTGATACAGGCTATTGCAACTTTTACTATATCAAAAATCTAAATCCATTGGGTCATAAAATTTTAGAGAAGATGCTTAAAAAAATAGAGAGTTATTCTTTTCCAATTCAAAATGGTAATCAAGTTGGATTAGATCAAGGTTATTCACTTTATTGCCATGAGTTAAGCGGTGCACTATCGGTTATGTCTTTCACAGAAAAAGACTTGAGAATTATTATAGACAAACTTATCGGATGGTACGAATCGGATAGGCATTGGCTTGAAAATAGAGCTTCAGATGATGACATTCTCATAGAATTCAAAAAACGCTTTTCAAATATTACGCGTATCATAGCCTCAATAATAAGCAACCATAATGATAAGTTATCTAGTAAAACTAAGGACGAGGTTGAACTACTTCTGTACAAAATGAAAAATGATGGTAATTTAGTAATAACGGCACTAACTACATTATCATTAGCCAATGGCCAATCCAGCGCAGAAATATTGGTTAGTTTGAAAAAAGATTTTTACCAAACCAGCAGAGACAAAGTTTTAGAGTCATTGAGATCCTTCTATATTTTTCTTAATAGCGACTCAAACGATAACTTTAACTTCATCCTAGACCTCATCGGAAAAAAAAATAAGCTGGAATCGTGAGCCTTGCGTTTCTGAATGTTTAACTATGGCAACTAACATCATTGGTAAAAATGACATCTCTTTTGACTCGGAATTTGTCACATCTTTAATTATAGGATTAGAAAATATACTCAGTACAGAGGATTTCTCTGATGACGAAAATCGAGAGTTTATAGATCACCTTGAAAAGAAAGTAAGCGCTGCAAAATTAGCATCTTGTTTGAAATCGAAATTCTTTGAGTCAAGAGTCACCCCCCCAATAATCATTAATGAATGGGAAAAAATATGCACTTCTATGACGGAATTTGAGGAAATTAGAAATGCTTGGGATAATGGGATAGCTCAATAATTAGGAATATTATATTGTGCTAAATTATACCCCTACAGCTTATGCTCGTAGAATATCAATTTATTCTATTTAGTTATTATTTAAAATATAGATATTGAATTCTACTGCTTGCAACCTGCTGAAATAATTAACCTCCTTCATCCTTTCCTGCAGCGGCGTCAGCTCGTTCCTAACAAACACTTGCGCCGCCTTCTCCACATCCCCAAACCCGCCCGCATTATCAGGAATGATCCCCATCATCTGCGGCGGAACGCGGTGCGCGCTCAGAAGGTCATCACGGCTGGATTTCTTAATGTTAAAGAAATCATCCTTGGTGGCGACTTCGCTTAGCGGCAGGATCTGAATGCCGTCTTTCTTGCCGTTCGGCGCGTACATGAACAGGTTGCGGAAGTTGCCCAGGCCTTTGGTGTCCCTCATTGCCTTACGCATTGAATCGATGTCACTGCTGCTCTGGGCGGCGTCGGTCATATACAAGATGTAGCCGGCGTGCGCGCCGTTTTGGTAATACTTGCGGCGGAACAACGTGGCGGCCTCGTTGAGCCAGGCGGAGTTCAACGCGCTCAGATATTCCGGCAAGCCATAAATCTCCTGGTTAAAGTCCGGTTCAATCAGATGAAAGATGCTGCCTGCTGTGAACTGATGCGGTTCTTTCCACCCTTGTACAAACCAGTAAACGTGTTTGCGCTGACAACGGTCTACGCCACGCAAAAGGCCTCCATGCGGGCAGCACAGGCGAAGTGGGACAAACTCCAGCGCGGAGTTGTCGATCTCCCTGGCTCGCGGGCGGGCTGATTTATTTCCTGAGACGCCGGTGACAGTGTCGGGCTTTAAGTCAGTGATCGACGCGCAGCCGTGGATAATCAGCAAGGTAACGCACAGTCTGGGCGGCAGTGGATTTGTGACGACGTAGAATCTGGAGTGTTAGAGCAATCAGGTATGTTCAATTCCATTGTAAAACCAGGGATTGAACATGCCTGCGGATAGGGCAAATTAAAGGATTTTTTTCATTGAAGGTGAAGTGTGGAAAATGAAATCATTTCTTTCATAGAAGGGAATTGCTTCTTTCCTTGCATCAAGAAAAACAAAATTCATCTCCCTGCTTTTAGCCTCACTGACAGCGAAATCAAGAAGTAACCTACCCGTTCCCGAATGGCGCTCATGTTCATCAACGACCAGATCATCAATATGCAGGTGAGAACCCCGTGCCAGCGTGTGTACAGGCCTTATGCCCATCACACCGATAATTCTTTCCTCGAGCACAGCAGCAACAAGCTCATACCCATTCAGAGTCTGAACTCTTACGCTTTTTAAAAATTCGTCTTTGGTGATATTTCTTAGCTGAGCAATGATCGGGAATGCGCTTTCCCACTCTGAAGGAAGTAATTTTTTAATCAGAACAGTCATAAAACATCCAATTCAATAAGCAGAGTTATTATTTATAGGATTGTTATTATTACGTTGCAATGTAAATCACTGTAATTTCACATGTCTGTTTTTCATCATAAAACGCAATGATCAAATCTGATTAAAAATGATTACATGGTGATTATTATGATGCACTGCCCGAAATGTCAGCACGAGCACACGCCCGTTCAAGCCGTTATCTGAGCATCAATATCAAAGAACGTTATCACCAGTGCCAGAACATTAATTGCAGTTGTACGTTCAAAACGCATGAGTCCATTGCGGACATCATTGTTGAACCTGGCACCGTTCATGCTGTTCAGTTTCATCCGGATAAATATCAGCAACAATCTTTGCAGATGCATTAAAACAAGAAACCCGCCAATGGCGGGTTTTTTAACATTCAGGATCACCAGCTAAGTTGCTCACCGCTGGCTTTCAGATTTTGTTTGTACATCATATCCAGGGTCGCGTAAGTGCACATATTAACCGCACCTTCACAATAATCCCCGATAACCTTATCTAATATTTCTTTATTTTTGGCTTTAGTCAGATTTTTAAAAGCGGTCAGATTTTGCTTTTCCATCATACGAAGCGTTGTTGGCTGGCACATATTAACGGCACCATCACAGTAATCAGCCTTCACCCTCGCCTTGATGTATTCAATTACTTCTTGTTTTTGCGCTTCGGAACCATCGAATTCCATAGGGTTGACAAATGCAGCACTCACGGCAAACGGAAGCACTAAAGCAGCAAATCCCAGAACAAACTTCATCATTAAGTCCTTATAGTGAAAGCAAACTGTTAAGACTAATCTTAACAACCTGACATTAAAATTTCACCGTTTCCGCCGAAACCTTTCCAAAGATATTTGCTTAGACAAACCCATCGGTTGCACCCTTGCATGTATACGACTGACTCAATCAACCCCTCCCGAAAATATCCGCGAGTTTGATCAACCGGAACGTGAAATGGCATGGCTGACCCAGGAACAAATCCTGCGACTCATGGCCGCCAGCGAACAGCATGGGCAATATCATCGTGTTGCAGCGCATCCTCGGGCACTCAGATATCCGCATCACGATGCGCTACGCACACTTCGCTCCCGATCACCTGGAAGACGCTATTCACCTGAATCCGCTGGCTCAAATGGATGGCGACAAAGTGGCGGCAGAAAGTCCAAATGAGCAGCATTGAAGGTAACAGGAAGTGGTTTAAGTGATTGTTTTAACGGTAAGTTATTGATTTAAGAAATGTTCAAAAAAAAGACCGAATACGATTCCTATATTCGGTCTAGGGAAATGGCTCTTGGGAGAGAGCCGTGCGCTAAAAGTTGGCATTAATGCAGGCGGTTAAGCCGTACAACTTAAAGAGTAGACGACAGATGACTATTTTCCACCCAGTTTGAAACATAGTGATAATAACAATGATGTATTATTTTCATTGTGTGACAACATACGCAAAACATGGGATTTACATCAGTCAGTTATCGTCGGCACGGCTGTTCAGCAAAGCGACTGAGCTTTGGCAATAAAAGGGGCCAGACTCATTTTTTGCCCTGGGTTCTGCGGGTCGTCCAGCCAGATTTTCTCCAGTGGCACAGCCTGAACCTGATGGTTTTTTACCTGCTCTTTCGCCACGTCATTGAGAGGATATTGCGCCAGCGTGCTGTCGTTAATCACATACAGCGCATTACCGGGACGGCATTGCAGCATGACTTCTTCACGGGTAAAGGCCCAGGCTTTGCCGTATTGCAGACGGCTGATCGTTTCCAACTGGGGTGCCGCAAAGCTGCTGGCAGATAAGGTCAGCAGCACACAAGCTAGCAGTGTTTTCCTCATAATTTTTCCTCGGTGATATTAAATTCCTGGTACTTATTCAGATAACCCGTTCAGCGCGGTGCCAGTGTGGCAAACACACTCACCAGCAGCAATACGCCCAGCGCCAGCCCCCATTCGAGCCAGGTCATCATGATAAAATAGTGTTGTGCCCTGTCGGGATCTTTACCCATTAAGGGCACCAGCCGGTAGCGGTTAAACACAGCGACAGCCACCATCATTCCTACCATGAGCACTTTGACCACCAGAAGACACTGGTAAAGCGACGTCATATCCGTTGGCCAGCGCTGTAAAATAATGGCCGTGTTGATGATACCGGTGAGGATCACCAGCGCGACGGCGGCATGTCCCCAGAGCGAAAAACGGATAAGCGTGGCAATAGCATAAGGTCTTGCCGAAGGTTGTCGGGTATATCCCATACAGATCAGCAATGGCAGCAAACACCCGAACCAGTAGGCCGCGCTGAGCAGGTGCACCACATGATTCGTCCGCTGTACCAGCCCGGGCAGACCTTCATGCATCGCAGCATGGCCGACCAACGCCTGACTCATCAGTAAACCGCATGAGCACAGGAAGACCAGCATATTCCGCGCGGGCAGCCAGTCCATCAAAAGCACCAGCAACAGCGCGGCCGTCAGTAATAAATGCCAGCGCCAGACTTCACCAAATGCAGTGGTTAAAACCAGCAGCCAGACATTCAGATTCAGCGCATCACTCCAGCCGTTGCCCATCAGCGCAGCCTGAATCGCCAGCATACCGACCGAAGTGACCGCCGCAACCAGGGCGGAGCAGATCATCAGGGTCTGGTTTTTGCGCAACAACACGGCCGAGAAACCTGCAGGCGTCAGCAACGAGCAGAAAACGCTCAGACCGAAGATTTGCATCAGCGAAGCAAAATGCATGAAGCGGCACAGAACAAACAGTGCAGTCAGACTCATCGCTTATTTAACGGTGAAACTGTACTGACCGTGCGTTTTGTGACCATCAACGGAGACAACGTTCCACGAAACAATGTATTTCCCCGCGCTCAACGCATCGGAAAGTGGCAGAACGGCCTGAGTGTTGTCATTCGCTGCCAGCGTCATTTTGCCGGTTTTCACTGTTTTCTGGCTGGCATCCGTCAGGGTAATTTTACTGAAATCAGGCTCGATCCCTTCACTGAAGCCGAGAGACAGTTCAGTCGGGCTGACGGTTAACACCGAATCCGCCGCCGGGGTTTCTGTTTTCAGATGGGCGTGAGCAGAAGCCTGCTGTGAGATAAATCCGCTCAGCAGAACGGCTGAGACTGCCAGGGCACGGCAAAGAGAAGTGGTTTTTTTGAACACGATAATTCCTTGGCTTGCTTAACGATGAATTTATAACGCCGTCACTTTAGCGCAAACCGCCACAAAACGTTTGCCAAAAAGGCATAAAAAAACGCAGAGGCGGAAGCACTCTGCGTTTTTGTGAACACCTCTGGCGGGAAATTAGCCTGCCGGAGTTTGCGTCACCATATTTTTGAGATCTTTATCCACGAAGAACAGGCCGTTACCGGTGTTGCTGACCAGCGCCAGTTTATCAAGGACTGATTTGAACAACGTCTCTTCTTCATGCTGTTCAGAAACGTACCACTGCAGGAAGTTGAAAGAAGAGTAATCTTTCAGCGTCATAGACAGATCAGCCAGTTCGTTGATTTTCTGGGTGATCAGCTGTTCATGCTCGTAAGTCTGTTTGAACAGATCAGTCAGGGATTCAAAAGCCACCGGCGGAGCGGCAATTGCGCCCAGCAAAGGCAGAGCACCCGTATCGCTGACGTATTTGAACAGGCGATGCATATGGTCCATTTCTTCCATTGAATGCTGTTTAAGGAAAGCGGCGGCACCTTCGTAGCCTTTGTCGCTGCACCATGCACTCATCTGCAAATATAAATTGGCAGAATAAAACTCGAGGTTCAGCTGTTCATTAAGCTGATCAATCATTTCTTTTTTAAGCACGATACGGCTCCATAAATTGAATTAAGTCAGGTGGGCTGATTTATTTATCTGCATTATGCCCGCATCAACACAAAATAAATACACCTTATTCACATTAACATGCACAGCAATAACAATTAATTTTAAACAATTGATTTTAAATCATTTTATAAAGCAATAAATATTCAACAATGATAATCATTAACATGTAATTCCCTATTAAAAGGAATCATTCTTATTTACGATATTAATTAACGTCGCCTTGTTGAATATAATTATCACTTCTGATTTGTGAATGGTTCTTATTTACTCCTGATAATTATCCGCATTCTTTGCCGGGCAAAGGAACATAAAAGCCAAATCGCAACATTCACGCTGGCGCCTGCCTCGGGTACAATGTGGTAAAACGGATCATCGGGAAGCAGTTATGAGCATCAATCTGGCTGAAATCAGCAAAGAAGAAATGGATCGTATCAATGTCGATCTTGCGGCCTCAGCGGTGGCCTTTAAAGAACGCTACAACATGCCGGTTGTCGCTGAGATGGCGGAACGCGAGCAGCCTGCGCATCTGCGCACCTATTTTCGTGAGCGGGTGATGTTCTATCGCGGGGAATCACATAAGTTCTCCCGCTTACCTTATGAGCCGAAGCAAAAGTAAACGGGAGTAGCAGGCAACATTAGCGCCGGGCGGCGAAACGCTGGTTAGTGCGGATCAGTTGATCGAGAATGCCAGGCTCGTCGAACGAATGCCCTGCCCCTTCAATGATGTGCAACTCCGCTTCCGGCCACGCCTGCGCCAGATCCCAGGCATTTTGCACCTGGCAGGCCATATCATAACGGCCATGCACAATGACGGCCGGAATGTGGCGAATACGTGTGACATTTTTCAACAACTGGTCGTCACTTTCCAGAAAACCCAGATGTGTAAAATAGTGGTTTTCTATACGGGCAAACGCCAGCGCAAAATTGTCCTCACCAAAGGATGCCGAACCTTCCGCAGGCAACAGTGTCACGGTCTCCCCTTCCCACAGGCTCCAGATTTTAGCAGCCTCAAGCTGCACAGCGCGATCGCCGGAAGTCAGACGGGCCCGGTAAGAAGCAATCACGTCTTTACGCTCTTCATCCGACAGAATCGACAAAATACGTTGCCACTTTTCCGGGAAGAAGCGGGACGCGCCGTCCTGATAATACCAGGACAGTTCCTGCTTACGCAGCGTGAAGATTCCGCGCAGCACCATCTCGCTGACATGTTCAGGATGCGTCTCGGCATACGCCAGCGCCAGTGTTGAACCCCACGAGCCGCCGAACACCAGCCATTTGTCGACACCGGCCATTTTGCGCAAACGCTCGATATCCTCGACCAGATGCCAGGTTGTATTGTTTTCGAGACTGGCGTGAGGTTTTGAGCGTCCGCAGCCACGCTGGTCAAACAGCATGACGTCATAATCATTGGGATCAAACAACTGACGGTGTACCGATGAGCAGCCGCCGCCGGGTCCGCCGTGGAGAAATACTGCTGGCTTGCCTGCCGGGTTTCCGCTGCGTTCCCAGTAAATTTGGTGACCATCGCCGGTATCAAGCATGCCGCAGGCATAGGCTTCCCGTGGCGGATATAACCCTTTAAATTTTGGCATGACATTTCCTGTTCTATTCGGCCAGTGTATTGATTGATGTGCTTACATCTTCATAACAGCGCATCGGCTAGCCCGCCACAAGGTGTTATAAGCAAAAATCGTTATTTTGCATACCGTTCGCATACTTATCGCGCAATTTCACTTTCAGGCACGCCCGGCCCGCCTTAAAGCGGCCGTGCAAAGAGTGAAGAAAAACCTGCGAAGACACTTGCAACCGGAGCGAATTAAGCAGTAAATAGCAGAGCAACCCAATCCACCAGCTTTAAGAGAGGCAAATATGAGTAAAGGAATGGATAGCAAAAAGAATGCGAAGAAAAAACCACTGAAAACTCCGGCCGAAAAAAAGGCTGAGAAAAAAGCCAAGAAAGCTTCTGCCTGACAATGGACTTCGTAGAATAAACCCGCCGAGAGCGGGTTTTTTTTATTCTCCCCGTCCTACTTCGCGCTGCAGTGGCATTGGCTGCAACCCGAATTATTTAGGGGAAAGGTGTGATATTTAGTGCTTCGCTGCCAGCGCCAGCACAAAGGCATATTCCAGCGCGATATCTTCGTAGGCTTTGAAGCGTCCGGATTTACCGCCGTGCCCGGAATCCATATCGGTATGCATCAGCAACTGGTTATCATCGGTTTTAAGCTCGCGTAATTTTGCCACCCATTTTGCCGGCTCCCAGTATTGCACCTGCGAATCATGCAGTCCGGTGGTGACCAGCATATGCGGATATGCCTGCGCGCGAACCTGATCATATGGGCTGTATTGCAGCATATAGTCATAATACGCTTTGTCGTTCGGGTTGCCCCACTCGTCATATTCACCGGTGGTCAGTGGAATGGATTCATCAAGCATGGTGGTCAGCACGTCAACGAACGGCACCTGTGCCACAATGCCGCGATACAATTCTGGCGCCTGATTAATAATTGCGCCCATCAGCAAACCGCCTGCACTGCCGCCCATGGCGTAAACCTGCCCGGCGTCACCGTAGCCTTCAGCAACCAGTTCTTTGGTCACATCAATGAAGTCATGGAAAGTGTTGAGTTTGTTGAACAGTTTGCCATCGTCATACCATTGCTGGCCCAGCTCAGCGCCACCGCGGATGTGCGCCAGTACGAAAACAAATCCTCTGTCGAGTAAACTCAGACGGCTGCCACTGAACGCCGGATCCATACTGCTGCCATAGGAACCGTAACCGTAAACCAGTAACGGATTTTCATTCGGCTTAAACAGTTCGCGGCGATACACCAGTGACACCGGGACTTTCACGCCGTCACGTGCCGTAACCCAGACACGTTCGCTGCGATAATTTGCCGCATCAAAGTCTTTCACTTCCTGCTGCTTGAGCAGCGTACGGTCATGCGTATCCAGATCGAGTTCAAACAGCGAGCTCGGCATGGTCATGGAAGAATAACCATAACGCAGCAATGAGGTGTCCGGCTCCGGGTTGTACGCCAGCCAGGTGGTATAGGTCGGATCGTCAAACGCCAGCGATTTTTCCTCGCCGGTTTTCCAGTGGATCTGACGCAATTGCGTCAGCCCCTGATGACGTTCTTCCACCACCAGCCAGTCACGGAACAGGCTGAAGCCTTCAAGCATCACTTCAATACGCGGCGCAATCAGGGTCTGCCAGTTTGCTTCCACGCCATCTTCACTCTTATAAAGTCCGAAGTTTTTGCCATCTTTATTGGAGCGGATGTAGAAATGCCCGAGGTAATGATCGAGAGCGTATTCATGATCTTTACGGCGTGAGAGAAACACCTGCGGTTTTGCCTGCGGATCATCGGCATCCAGCAGCAGGATCTCGGAAGTCGTGGTGCTGTCGAGGTGGATCAGAATGTATTTTTCAGACGTGGTTTTATCCAGCCCGACGTAAAACGTGTCGTCTTTCTCTTCATACACCAGCGTGTCGGTCTTAGGATCAGTGCCGACCACGTGGCGATAAACCTGATACGGCAGCAACGTTTTCTTGTGTTTGCGCACGTAATACAGTGTCTGAGAATCGTTCGCCCATTCGCTGCTGCCGGAGGTGTTTTTCAGCAGATCGTCAGTCCAGGTTTCGTCATCAAGTTTTTTGATGCGGATGTCGTACTGACGGCGCGAAAGAAAGTCTTCCGCCACGGCCATCAGTTTGTTATCAGGGCTGATATCCAGACCGCCCAGCGTGTAAAATTCGCTGTCTCTGGCACGTTCATTGCCATCAATCAGCGTGCTCCAGTTTTCATGTTCCGCTGCGGGCTGACGCAGATAAATGGCGTATTCGTTGCCCGGTTCATAACGGGTCTGATAACGGTAGCCATGTTTCACGTAGGGAACGGAATGATCCTGTTGCGCAATACGCGCAACCATTTCGCCATACAGGGTTTCACGCAGCGCCTGATGCGGTTGCATGGCCTGTTCGGTATATTGGTTTTCAGCGGTCAGATACGCCAGAACCTGAGGATCGGCGCGGTCATCATCACGCAGCCAGTAATAGTTATCGACGCGGTCATCGCCGTGTACGCTCAGGGTTTGCGGGCGTTTTTCAGCCTTTGGAGGTGTCATCATCTCGGGATCTCTTTGTCCTCTTTGCGGTGTGACAAGAGTGACAGGTTTAGGCAGGGAAACCAAGAGACGTCAATGCAGGGAAATAATGCGTCCGCTAAGAAATAACGGACGCAACCGGAAGTGCAGAACGGCTATACCGGCGTGCTGTAGCTGATTTCGCCGATCTGGCAGTTGAGGGTCACCTGATAGGTTTTATCAGTATGATCACCGCGCACTTTTAGCGGGATATTCCATCTGGCGTTATTGCCGCTGATGCTGTCAGTCACCACCCAGGCCACCGGCGTGGAGGTGCCGAGCACTTTTTTATCTGCATCCCAGCGCGGAATACGGTTTTGCAGGAAATCACGTTTAACCAGTGCCGCCACTTCATCTTTTGTGGCCGTGGAACAGGGTGTTACCGTTGCCGTTCTCACTTCAGGCTCATCGGCCTGTGCAACCTGGCTCAGACCGCTCATTCCTGCAACGGCCATCACAACGCCCAAGATTATCTTTTTCATCGTTCGTCTTCCCAGTCTTTGTCGTTCATTCAGTTGACCTTGCCGGACAATATCCCTACATAAGGCAAGGTCATCGCTTGCGTTAGATAATATAATCCTCAACAAGGCAATAACACAACATTAACAATAAGACGACCAATGCAAAGCGATAATAAACCCGGTTAACGCAAGATAATGGCTTTGCAATTCTTGCCTTTAATTTTCCCTTCCTGCAAACGTTGCAGCGCTTTCTTAGCGCTCTTCTGACGAATCGCCACATAAGCGTGAACCGGGAACATATCGATTTTACCGACTTCAGCTGCGGTCAGCCCGGCGTCACCGGTCAGCGCGCCCAGAATATCGCCGGGACGGATTTTGGCTTTACGGCCGCCATCGATGCATAACGTTGCCATTTCAGGATCAAGCGCCACCGGGGCGGCGGCCAGTGCCTGCGCTGCGGGCTGCCAGGTAAACCGCTGGCGGGTGTAATCTTCCAGCGCCGTTACACGCGGCATTTCCTGCGGTGTCACGAGGCTGACGGCCAGGCCACTGGTGCCCGCACGACCGGTACGGCCCACGCGGTGAACGTGAACTTCCGGGTCGAAAGACAGCTCGTAATTAATGACCAGGCCGAGCTGTTTGATGTCCAGCCCGCGTGCCGCAACATCTGTCGCCACCAGTACGCGGCAACTGCCGTTGGAGAAACGCACCAGTACGCGGTCGCGGTCACGCTGCTCGAGGTCGCCGTTCAGCGCCAGCGCACTGATGCCTTTCGCCTTCAGGTCATCACAAACATCCTGACAGTCACGTTTGGTGTTACAGAACACCACACAGGAAGTCGGCTGATACTGATACAGCACCGCGGCCAGCAGCGATAAGCGCTGATGTTTGTCGGCTTCGATGAAAATCTGCCTGATATCAGCAATGTCATCTTCGCCTTCGATTTCTACCTTCAGCGGCTGACGCTGAAATTTAGAACTGATGCGCTCAATGCCGTCCGGATACGTCGCGGAGAACAGCAGCGTCTGGCGATCCTGCGGCGTATAACTGACAACATCTTCGATATCTTCGCTAAAGCCCATATCCAGCATGCGGTCCGCTTCATCCAGCACCAGTACTTTCAGTTCGTCCAGTTTCAGCGTGCCTTTACGCAAATGCTCCTGAATACGGCCCGGCGTACCCACCACAATGTGCGGCGGATGGACCAGCGATTCAAGCTGTGGTCCGATTGCCTGGCCACCGCACAGGGTCAGAATTTTGATGTTTTGGGTAAAACGCGCCAGACGGCGTAATTCTTTGCTGACCTGATCGGCCAGTTCGCGGGTCGGACACAATACCAGCGCCTGAGCGACGAACTGTGAAACGGTAATGCTGTTCAGTAAACCGATACCGAAAGCGGCTGTTTTACCGCTGCCGGTTTTGGCTTTGGCGCGGACGTCCTGACCCAGCAGGATGGCAGGCAACGACGCTTCCTGAATCGGGGTCATTTCGGTGTAACCCAGTTCATTCAGGTTAGAAAGTTGCTCAACGGGTAATGTCAGGGCAGAAAAGGAATGCGTGCTCAAGGGCGATAACTCTTTATGTGAGGCAAAAATCGGGACAGCGGCAGGAAGCCTGACGCCATGGTTTGAGTAAATGATAACAGAGACGCCCGCAGACTGCCTTAAACGGCAGAAAACAGGCTGAAAAAATCCTGCTTTTATTCCCGCTTAAATTTATCAACAGCACTGCGCAATCGTTTTCGTCGACAATAATTTCAGATATACTGCGCGCCGAAATTCCTATTTTCCTTCACACAGATCTGGGTACGAAGCTATGTTAACCATTGGTACTGCACTGCGCACTGGCGCCACCCGCGTCATGTTATTAGGCTCCGGCGAACTGGGCAAAGAAGTGGCGATTGAATGCCAGCGACTGGGTCTGGAAGTGATCGCCGTTGATCGCTATGCCGATGCACCCGCGATGCAGGTCGCCCATCGCAGCCATGTCATTAACATGCTGGATGGCGATGCACTGAAACAGGTTATCGAAAGCGAACACCCTGATTTTATCGTGCCGGAAATCGAAGCGATTGCCACCAGCATGCTGGTCGAGCTGGAAAAACAGGGTCACAACGTCGTGCCTTGTGCTGAAGCGACACGCCTGACCATGAACCGCGAAGGCATCCGTCGTCTGGCTGCCGAAACGCTGAAGCTGCCTACTTCCACTTATCAGTTTGCCGATGATGAAGCGGCTGTCCGTGAGGCGATCGACGCCATCGGCTATCCGTGCATTATCAAACCGGTGATGAGCTCTTCCGGTAAAGGTCAGAGCCTGATCCGCAGTGCCGATCAGTTACAGGCGGCATGGGATTATGCCCAGCAAGGTGGCCGTGCTGGCGGCGGACGTGTCATCGTTGAAGGTCTGGTGAAGTTTGATTTTGAAATCACCCTGCTGACGATCAGCGGCGTTGATGGTATTCATTTCTGTGCGCCAATCGGACACCGTCAGGAAGACGGTGATTACCGCGAATCCTGGCAGCCACAGCAGATGACAGACCTTGCATTGCAGCGCGCCAAAGACATCGCAGAGAAAGTGGTGAAAGCGTTGGGCGGTAAAGGCCTGTTTGGCGTTGAACTGTTTGTTTGTGGTGATGAAGTAATCTTCAGCGAAGTGTCACCTCGCCCGCACGACACCGGGATGGTAACGCTGATTTCTCAGGATTTATCAGAGTTCGCCCTGCATGTGCGCGCATTCCTCGGTCTGCCGGTGGGCAATATCCGCCTGTTCGGCCCTTCCGCTTCTGCCGTAATCCTGCCGGAACTGACCAGCAACAACGTGACGTTTACCGGCCTGGAAAACGCACTGACCGGTTACAACCAGATCCGTCTGTTCGGTAAGCCGGAAATCAGTGGTAAGCGCCGTCTTGGCGTAGCGCTGGCGACGGCGGACAACGTTGAAGACGCCGTGGAACAGGCTAAACAGGCAGCGGCGGCAGTGGTGGTTAAAGGCTAATCCATTCCTGACGCTGAGATGAAAAAAAACCGGACGCCTGAAAAGAGTCCGGTTTTTCTTTGCAGCAAAGGGAAACTGCGGAGCAACGTTTTATTCGTCGTCTTCGTCATCAAAAATGACGGTCACACGGTCGCCTTTATGCGTTTCGCGGATTTCTTCTGCAACGGTCGCAATGGCTTCGCCGCTGCTCATGCCGTTTTCCATTAACTGGCGGATACGATCGGCGGCCTGTTCTTGTTCGTGATGTGATAATGAAGGCATACCTGTCAGCATGGGAGTGTCCTGTTGTACGGGTGATAATAAAAAGCCCGCGCAGTGCGGGGTTGCACAGTATACGCCTTATTCACGCAAATCGCCTGCGCTGCTTTCAGGCAGCCCGATCTGTGTTAGGATCCTGAAAAATAGTCACTGCGCCAGAGAAACTCATACCCGTCATGCCATTCGCCCAACCCGTTGTTTTCCATTCATTACCTTATCAGCCCGATGCAATAACTGAACGGTTCGCGCCGCTTTCTGCTTTGCCGTGGGCGATGTTACTGCATTCAGGTTCGGCACAGCACCAGCATAATCGTTTCGATATTCTGGTGGCCGATCCGCTGATCACGCTGACCACACGTGGCAAGCTAACGCAGATTGAGCACAACGGCATGGCCGAAACCCGGGCAGAAGATCCGTTTGCTTTACTGGAAGAGCAAATGGCAGTGGCCGGTTTACGGGCAGAAAGTTCAGCGGATTTTCCTTTTCTGGGCGGCGCACTGGGTTTGTTCGGTTATGACCTGGGGCGCAGGATAGAAACATTGCCTGAAACTGCAGAACGGGATATTGACCTGCCGGATATGGCGGCAGGGATTTATGACTGGGCGCTGATTGCCGATCACCATTTACAGCGCCTGACGCTGATTTGCCATGGTGACATTTCTGAACGTTTACGCTGGCTGGCCCAGTACCAACCTGTTCCTTCTCCTGCGCCTTTCTGTTTACATGCGCCGTGGCGGGCAAATATGAGCCGCGAAGAATACGGTGAGAAATTCCGTAAGATTCAGGAATATATTCACAGTGGTGATTGCTATCAGATCAATCTGGCGCAGCGGTTTTCGACGGAATACAGCGGCGATGAATGGCAGGCTTTCCTGCGCCTCAATCAGGCTAACCGCGCCCCTTTCTCCGCGTTTCTGCGTCTGCCGGAAAATGCCGTTGTCTGTCTTTCACCCGAGCGTTTCATCTGGCTGAAAGACGCTGAGATCCAGACCCGTCCGATTAAGGGAACGCTGCCGCGCTGCGAAGATCCGACTGAGGATATGCAGCAGGCAGAACGACTGGCGGCATCGGAAAAGGATCGCGCCGAAAACCTGATGATTGTCGATTTGCTGCGTAACGATATCGGCCGCGTGGCGACACCCGGCAGTGTGCGGGTGCCGGAGCTGTTCGTTGTGGAGCCCTTCCCCGCCGTCCATCATCTGGTCAGCACGATCACCGCCCGGTTACCCGAAACCTGTCACGCCAGCGCCTTACTGCGTGCCTGTTTCCCCGGCGGCTCCATTACCGGTGCGCCCAAAGTGCGTGCCATGGAAATTATCGAAGAACTTGAACCGCACCGGCGCAACGGCTATTGCGGCAGCATTGCATATCTGAGTTGCTGCGGCACGATGGACAGCAATATCACCATCCGCACATTGCTCACCGCACAGGGCAAAATTTACTGCTGGGCGGGTGGCGGGATCGTCGCTGACAGTCAGGAACAGGCGGAATATCAGGAAACTTTTGATAAGATTGCCCGTATTCTGCCTGAATTAGGAGAAATACAGCCGTGACGCTGCTGGAACAACACGCGCCCTTACAGACGTTTTCACCTGCTGTGGAAGATTTCATCCTGCGTTTTCAATTGCAGCAGCCGCGCCTGCCTGCTGCGGCGTTGCGCGGAACCCGCCACGCCGCTGTGTTGATCCCGATTATTTGTCGTCCGGAACCGACCCTTTTACTGACGCGCCGCTCCGATCAGTTGCGTAAACACGCCGGCCAGGTCGCCTTTCCCGGTGGTGCAGCAGATGCTTCCGATGCCTCGATTATTGCCACCGCATTACGCGAAGCGCATGAAGAGGTCGCGATCCCCCCTGAACAGGTTCATATATTAGGCACACTGTCGCCGCAGGACAGCAGCAGCGGTTTTCAGGTCACGCCGGTTATCGGGCTGCTGCCTGTTGATGTACCACTGCATCCCGCGGAAGATGAAGTCGCCGAGTTGTTTGAAATGCCGCTGCGGGAAGCCTTTGATCTCGCACGTTATCACCCCCTGGATATTCACCGCAGAGGCACTCATCACCGGGTTTATCTGTCCTGGTATCAGCAACAATTTGTCTGGGGGCTGACGGCGGGAATCATCCGTCAGTTGGCCCGGCAGGTTGAAGTCTGAGCTCAGTGATTACATTACGATCACACTTTTGCATCAAATAAGTTTATTTCATGCGAAAAATGAAACTTTTGCCTCTCAGCCCTTTTAAACTATAAGTCTATCCATAAGAACAAGAGACCCGTCCATAAGGGCTGTCTCTGGTGTTGGTTCATTTATGGAAGCCAGGGATCCCGTTCCCTGCCGCAATCTATTACAGGAGTATTCGACGTGATTAGCGTTTTCGACATGTTCAAGGTCGGGATTGGCCCTTCCAGTTCCCATACTTTGGGCCCGATGAAAGCAGGCAAACAGTTCGCTGATGACCTGCTGGAAAAGGGCATGATGCCTGCCGTTACGCGTGTCGCCGTGGACGTTTTTGGTTCTTTGTCTCTGACAGGTAAAGGCCACCACACAGATATCGCCATTATTTTAGGTCTGGCGGGCAATCAGCCAGATACCGTCGACATCGACGGCATTCCACATTTTATCCGCGACGTTGAGCAACGTGAGCGTCTGCCGCTGGGCGGAACCCAGCATGAAGTCGATTTCCCACGTGATACCGGTATGGTGTTCCGCGGGGAGAATTTACCGCGTCACGAAAACGCCATGCAAATTCACGCTTTTGCTGGCGACAAGATGATTTACAGCAAAACCTATTACTCGGTCGGCGGCGGCTTTATCGTTGATGACGAGCATTTCGGTCAGCCTGTGCTGGATGAAGTGGCGGTGCCGTACAGCTTTAATTCGGCCAGTGAAATGCTGGCAAAATGTAAGGAAACCGGGCTGTCATTATCCGGCCTGGTGATGAAAAACGAGCTGGCGCAGCACAGTAAGCAGGACATCGAGCAGTATTTCGAGAAAATCTGGCACACCATGCAGGCCTGTATCGATCGCGGCCTGAATACCGAAGGCGTTCTGCCTGGCCCGTTGCGGGTGCCGCGTCGTGCTTCTGCCCTGCGCCGGATGCTGGTGTCAAACGACAAACTTTCCAGTGACCCGATGAACGTGATCGACTGGGTGAATATGTTTGCCCTCGCGGTTAACGAAGAAAATGCGGCGGGCGGACGTGTCGTGACGGCGCCCACCAACGGCGCATGCGGCATTGTGCCTGCGGTGCTGGCGTATTATGACCAGTTCATTCAGTCGGTCAGCCCGGACATTTATCTGCGTTATTTCCTGAGTTCCGGTGCTATCGGTATTCTGTATAAAATGAATGCGTCGATTTCAGGCGCTGAAGTGGGCTGTCAGGGTGAAGTTGGCGTAGCCTGTTCAATGGCGGCGGCAGGCTTGACGGAATTGCTTGGCGGCAGCCCGGAACAGGTGTGCGTTGCGGCCGAAATTGGCATGGAACACAATCTGGGATTAACCTGTGACCCTGTTGCCGGACAGGTTCAGGTACCATGCATCGAACGTAATGCCATCGCGTCAGTGAAAGCCATTAATGCCGCCCGTATGGCATTACGCCGCACCAGTGAGCCGAGAGTTTCATTGGATAAAGTCATTGAGACAATGTACGAAACCGGTAAAGATATGAATTCCAAATATCGGGAAACCTCGCGTGGCGGTCTGGCGATTAAGGTTCAGTGCGACTGATCCGGTCGAAAAGATGACCTCTTCCTGCGGTATTTTCAGGTTGTATTAATTTCAACCAATTTACCGCAGGAAATACCACCTGGCCGGTAGCCGGCAGCAATAAAACCTTCGCTAACAACAACCTGTTGTATTATCAATACATAATGGTAGTGAGACTTGCATTATACCCTGCAGGTGCGGCATGCTGATTTCCGCCTGATTTCCCCTGTCCGGGTCCCCCTTATTACGTCTGCGTAAATGTCGGAAATGGACAGGAAAAACCTCAGTGACACTGTCACCTGTATGTTTTTTTTCGATTTGAACAGAGAAATATAGGGAGTTTACCGCTACTCAAACTGAGCGCCCGACGATTTACAGCTACTCTCTATAAAAACGAAATGGCTGTTACGCATCGGTAACCCTTTAAAATAATAATTTTGAGCCTGCCTTTAACTCGGGATAAAAGGATTAGAACGATGCTGTTCTCCCAGACCGGACTCGCGAAGTATCGCTACTATCGCATTGCCCTCGCCAGTGCAATGGGGATATGTACGCTGCTTCTGACGCTGGGCATTCGTATCTACGAACAAGCCCAGGTTATCGCCGAAGATCAAAAACGTGTGGCTGTTCACACCGTTGAAAAACTGGAAAAATTGCTTGAACCCGCTTCTCCGGCCGGCAAAATTATTCCTTTCGACCAGACACTCGCCTGTAAGGCACAGCAACCTCTGTTGCAACAAACCGTCGCCCGCATGCAAACATTACGTTCAATCAGTCTCGTCAGCAACGGCACCATTGTTTGTTCAAGCCTGGTAGGCACGCTGGATCTGAATTTCAATCAAACCTTGCCTTCCTTCGCACAGGGTAAAACCCAACTTGAGTTGCGCGCCTCGAAATGGAGCCGTGTCAATACACCGACGCTGGTTTTATGGCATCCGACCACACCGGATAATCTTAACGGTGAACTGTTTGTCTATAACATCGGGATCTTGTCGAATTTCCTGCTCGAACCCCAGCCGCCTTATGCCAGCCACATCGTTCTCAACGTCGGACAACAAAATCTCGAATACGGCAAAAATTCAATCATCAACACCAGTGCCCTGCCGCGCGCCCCTTTGCTGAGCGCCCGATCGGAAAAATATGATTTTGCGGTCTCTATTTATGGTGAAGAAGCCAGCACACTGGCCTGGGAGGAGCTGTTTTCACATCTGCCGCTGTCGGTTCTGATCAGCCTGCTGACAGCAACAGCCATATATCTGTTCTCTGGCAGTCGCATCAGTCTGGCTTATCCGATCAGCCACGGCATTTCCCACCGCGAGTTTAAAGTTTATTGTCAGCCCATTATTAACAGTACGGATGGCCGTTGTATTGGCGTGGAAACACTGATGCGCTGGAAAAACCGCCGGCAGGAATGGGTTTCGCCCGATGTGTTTATTCCTCTGGCTGAACAGCACGGCTTAATCATTGCGCTGACACGCTATCTCATTCAGACAGTCGCTGAAAATCTGTCCGTATTTCCGGCAACGCCGGGTTTTTACGTCAGTATTAATGTTGCAGCACAACACTTTAATAATATGGAAATTGTTGATGACATCCGAAAGCTGTGGCTTCCGGCGCAGCCGTCAGTTTCTCTCATGCTGGAGCTGACGGAACGGACGCGGTTACAGGAGTTACGTGCTGCTGAGATTTCACAGTTGAAAGAAATGGGTATTCTGCTGGCCATTGATGATTTCGGGACGGGTCACAGTTCCCTGAGCTATCTCAAAACCCTTAATCCCGATGTGCTGAAAATCGATCAGGCGTTTACGGCCTCAATTGGCACCGATGCGATTAACGCCACCGTCACGGATACCATCATCACACTGGCGCAGCGTCTCAATCTAAAGCTGATTGCTGAAGGGGTGGAAACCCGTGAGCAGGTAGATTATCTGCGCGAACGCAGGGTCGATTCATTGCAGGGCTACTACTTTGCCCGCCCGATGCCTATAGAAGTATTCCCAATCTGGCTGGAACGTTATAAAAAAACTACGCAGAACATGGAATTGCAGGATAATACAGATCCGGTCTGAAGGTGAGAACCCGTTTTCCCCGACCATAAAAAACGGCGACCTGAGTCGCCGTTTTACATCCCGAAATAAAGCCCCGTTACTGGTCTTCATCCCATTTGTCTTCTGATTTCAGCCGCGTAATACGCACGCGTTCGATACGGTATTCCGACACGTCAAGAATTTCAAAGTGCAGCGACGCCATTTCGATCACTTCACCCACGACCGGCATTTGTCCTGATTTCGACAGCAGCAGCCCGGCAAGAGAAGCAAAATCGTCGTCAGCATTCACCAGCGTTTTGACGTCCAGAATTTGCTGCAACAGATGCAAATCGGTTCCGCCTTTAGCAATCCAGCTATCACCGTCAGTCACGACGTCCGGCGTTTCATCTTCGTCCGGGAATTCACCTGCGATGGCCTCCAGCACATCCAGCGGCGTCACCAGCCCCTGAATCACACCAAACTCATTGCTGACCATCACCAGACGACCTTTGGCTTTACGCAGAACGGCCAACAAGTTGATGACGTCCATGGTTTCCGGCACCACAATCGGCGGCGTTTTTTCCGCGAACGCGACAATGCTTTCACCGTTTTCCAGCGCCACCAGCAGATCTTTGGCACGCACCACACCGATAACATCATCCAGTGAATAACGGCAAATCGGGAACAGGCTGTGCGGCGTATCGAGAAGCTGACTGCGGATTTCATCCGGTGACTTTTCACAGTCTACCCAGGAAATCTCGGTGCGTGGCGTCATGATGCTGCGCAGGGAGCGTGACGCCAGCGTCAGCACGCCGGTGATCATGTGACGTTCTTCTTCCGCAAAGGTTTCACCGGCTGGCAATACATCGCCAGCGGGCTCATCTTCATGCTCATTCTGGCGTTTCCCGCCCATCAGTCGCTGAATAGCCTCCGCTGTACGTTCACGCATCGGACGGCTGGACTGGCTTTTCAGGAAGTTGCGGCGCGCAATCTGATTGAACAATTCAATCAGGATAGAGAAACCAATCGCGGCGTACAGGTAACCTTTCGGAATGTGGAACCCGAAGCCTTCAGCAATCAGACTCAGACCAATCATTAGCAGGAAGCTGAGGCATAGCACCACGACGGTTGGATGATTGTTTACGAAACGGGTCAGCGATTTCGATGCCAGCAGCATCACGCCCATGGCAATAATCACTGCAGTCATCATGACGGCCAGGTTATTCACCATACCGACGGCGGTTATCACCGCATCCAGCGAGAAGACCGCGTCCAGCACAACAATCTGCGCCACCACAGCCCAGAAGCTGGCATAGCCGCGATTCGTTGTTCCATGCTCGTCATGCCCTTCCAGCCGCTCATGCAGCTCTGTGGTGGCTTTGAATAGCAGGAATATCCCCCCGACTAACAAAATCAGATCACGGCCGGAGAAACTGAACTGCGCAATACTGAACAGCGGCGTGGTCAGTTTCACCATCCACGAAATCAGTGACAGCAAACCTAAACGCATGATCAGCGCCAGCGAGAGGCCGATGATACGGGCTTTATCACGCTGCTTCGGTGGCAGTTTATCGGCAAGAATGGCAATAAAAACAAGGTTGTCGATACCCAGAACAATTTCAAGCACGACAAGCGTCAGCAAACCGACCCAAATTGAAGGGTCCATCAAAAATTCCATGTCAGACTCCGCAATGAGTTAAAGAAAAAAGACGCACAAAAACACCACACCCCAGGCTGTCAGATGACCGTCCGGAAGTATTGGCTGCAGAAATAGCAGATGAAAGCGGTTTCAGTGCGGCTGAAATCAGGCCCATCGGGGCAGATTTGCCGGTAAGAATGAGGTGAAAAAGCGAAGAATAGTGACGTCGGTGACAGTCCATAGGGAGGGCTGAGGCCCGGTACTCCTGTTCAATTATTCGGAAAATCACTTTATCAGGAATGATTATTTGAAGAAAGAGTGATCTTTTACCTTCAGCATCAGTTTGTAACATCTATGCTGTTTTAATGTGCGATGTGAAACCGTATTCACAATACGTCGTTCAATAACGGACAGTCGTCACAAAAATTATTTTTTCGCACACTAAAATAAATCACGTCGCACAACCCGTTGAGGTTCTGCCATTTATAGTTTTGCAGTCTTATCAGAAATTAAGGACAGTCAGGACGCACGGAATGCCCCGTCCGCCTCAGGAATAAAAACGGGCGGATATCATCAGCACCATTACTTATGTGCATAACTCTTTCCCAGAGTTAACAGAGGAGGTAGCGAGTGAGTATTGCTATTATCATCGGCACGCACGGGTCAGCAGCTGAGCAATTGCTGAAAACAGCGGAAATGATTTTAGGTGAACAGGATAATGTCGCCTTTATTGATTTCGTTCCCGGCGAAAACGCCGAAACCCTGATCGAAAAGTACACGGCTAAGTTGGGTGGTTTAGACACCAGCAGCGGCGTCCTTTTCCTGGTCGACACCTGGGGTGGCAGCCCGTTCAATGCCGCCAGCCGTATTGTTGTCGATAAGGAAAATTACGAAGTTGTCACCGGTGTTAACATCCCGATGCTGGCAGAGACTTTCATGGCACGTGATGACAATCCTGCTTTCGCAGAACTGGTTGCCATTGCAGTGGAGACGGGTCGTATCGGCGTAAAAGCGCTGAAAACCCCTGAACCTGCCGCTCAAGCCCCTGCCGCCGCCCCTGCGCCAAAAGCAGCCGCCCCGGCGAAACCTGCCGGTCCGAACGACCATATGAAGATCGGCCTTGCCCGAATCGATGACCGTTTGATCCATGGCCAGGTCGCGACCCGCTGGACCAAAGAAACCAACGTGACACGCATTATTGTTGTCAGCGACGAAGTGGCTGCCGATACCGTGCGTAAAACGTTGCTGACTCAGGTTGCTCCTCCTGGTGTTACCGCACACGTTGTTGACGTTGCGAAAGCCATTCGTGTCTGGGATAACCCAAAATACGCGGGCGATCGCGTCATGTTCCTGTTCACTAACCCGACAGATGTTCTGCGTCTGGTTGAGGGTGGCGTGAAAATCACCTCCGTAAACATTGGTGGTATGGCTTTCCGCCAGGGTAAAACTCAGGTGAATAACGCCGTGTCTGTCGATGAAAAAGATATCGAAGCATTCAGGAAACTGAATGAAAAAGGTATCGAACTTGAAGTGCGTAAAGTCTCTACTGACTCACGCCTCAAGATGATGGATCTCATTAATAAAATGAATTAATAAGCGCGCCGTTGTTGGCAGATTCCCTCAACGTTATCTGTCTGGTGTGCCTGTTTATACTCAGCGTCCTTTGGTCATAGGAGAAGTGCAATGGAGATCACCACACTACAAATTGTGCTGATATTTATTGTCGCATGTATTGCCGGGATGGGTTCGATCCTGGATGAATTTCAGTTTCACCGTCCGTTAGTCGCCTGTACTTTGATCGGTTTTGTTCTTGGTGATGTAAAAACCGGGATCATCATCGGGGGTACTCTGGAAATGATCGCGCTTGGCTGGATGAACATCGGTGCTGCTGTTGCGCCAGATGCTGCCCTCGCCTCTATCATTTCTACCATTCTGGTTATCGCAGGCGGTCAGTCTGTCGGTGCCGGTATCGCACTGGCGATCCCGCTGGCAGCAGCAGGTCAGGTATTAACCATCATCGTTCGTACCATCACCGTCGCCTTCCAGCACGCAGCGGATAAAGCGGCTGAAAAAGGGAATCTGAGCGCGATTAGCTGGATCCACGTTTCAGCGTTGATCCTGCAGGCAATGCGTATTGCCATCCCTGCTGTGATTGTTGCTGTGTCTGTGGGTACTGCTATTGTTCATGACTTACTGGCTTCAATCCCTGAAGTGGTTACCAACGGTCTGAACATCGCTGGTGGTATGATCGTCGTCGTGGGTTACGCCATGGTCATCAACATGATGCGTGCTGGCTACCTGATGCCGTTCTTCTACCTCGGTTTCGTTACTGCTGCATTCACCAACTTCAACCTGGTTGCACTGGGTGTGATTGGTGTGGTGATGGCTGTTCTTTACATCCAGTTGAGCCCGAAATACAACAAGTCTGCGCAAGCGGCGGCTGCACCGGGTGTTAACGATCTCGACAACGAATTGGATTAAGGGTGAAGGACATGGTTGATCAAACTGCAGTTAAAAAACTCACGGCCAGCGATATTCGCGGTGTGTTTATACGCTCCAACCTTTTCCAGGGGTCATGGAACTTCGAACGTATGCAGGCTCTGGGCTTCTGCTTCTGTATGGTGCCTGCAATCCGTCGTCTCTACCCTGAAAATAACGACGATCGCAAAGCGGCTATCAAACGCCACCTGGAATTCTTTAATACCCATCCTTACGTTGCGGCTCCGGTTCTGGGTGTGACGCTGGCGATGGAAGAACAGCGTGCCAATGGCGCACCTATCGACGACGCGGCCATCAACGGCCTGAAAGTCGGTCTGATGGGGCCTCTGGCCGGTGTGGGTGACCCGATCTTCTGGGGTACTGTGCGTCCGGTGTTTGCTGCATTGGGTGCGGGTATTGCGATGACCGGCAGCTTGCTGGGTCCGTTGCTGTTCTTTGTTCTGTTTAACCTCGTACGCCTGCTGACCCGCTACTACGGCGTGTCTTATGGCTACAAAAAAGGTGTCGATATCGTTAACGATATGGGCGGCGGCTTCCTGCAAAAACTGACCGAGGGGGCGTCAATTCTCGGCCTCTTTGTTATGGGGGCCCTGGTTAACAAGTGGACACACGTTAACATTCCGCTAGTCGTGTCGAAAATCACCGACCAGACGGGTCATACCACCGTCACCACTGTCCAGACTATTCTGGACCAGCTGATGCCGGGTCTGGTGCCATTACTGCTGACCTTCGGTTGTATGTGGCTGTTGCGGAAGAAAGTGAATGCGTTGTGGATCATCGTTGGCTTCTTCGCCATCGGTATCTTCGGTTACTGGATTGGCCTGCTAGGTCTCTGATAACCTTCAAAGCCGGGGAAATCTTTCCCCGGCTTTTTTGTTTCTGCTATTGATCTCTTTGTCATTTTTACTTTGCTTTGCCTGATGGCTGTTAGCTGGAGTTTTCATGTCTGTAACCGATATCGTCCTCGCCCTTTTCACTCTCCTGTTGCTTGCCTACGCCATCTATGACGAATTCATCATGGGTACACGCAAGGGTAAAACTCGCCTGCGGGTCAACCTGCGCCGCCGTAACAGACTCGATTCGATTATCTTTATCGGTCTTCTGGCTATTCTTCTTTATAATAATATCCATGCGAATGGCACCGTTATTACCAATTATTTACTGATCGGCCTGGGGCTGATTGCTTTTTATCTCTCTTTTATTCGCTGGCCAAAAATGCTCTTCAAAGAGGAGGGTTTTTATTTCGCCAACACTTTCATCACCTACGATCGGATCCGCAGTATGAATCTTTCTGAAGACGGTATTCTGGTATTTGAATTAGAACAGAAAAAGTTATTAATTCGCGTAAACGAACTGGATGATCTTGAAAGAATATATAAAATTATGGTTAATAATCAATAATTTGAATTTATACCATGAGTTATCAGTTATAGCATGGTGCATATTCCCCAGAATTTAACTTAACCTTACAAATAACAATGTTGATAAATACTTTGTCAACAATATTGTTACTCCCCAATATACGGCATTATTTAAAACCCCATTTTATTTGGTGTTGTCCCGAATAAAAATAGTGTGGTAAGGTTGCGCCGTCATTTGGGGGCTATTCTCGTGAACTTATCCGCTACGCTTATTCTTGCATTTGGCATGTCCATGGACGCCTTCGCCGCATCAATTGGCAAAGGCGCCAGCCTTCATCGTCCTTGCTTTCGCGAGGCCTTCCGCACGGGTTTTATTTTCGGCGTCATAGAAGCCATAACGCCACTGATTGGCTGGTATATGGGCTTATTTGCCAGCCAGTACATCATGCAGTGGAGCCAGTGGGTCGCGTTTACCCTGCTGTTTATTCTGGGCGCGCGCATGATCATCGAAGGGCTAAAAAATAAGCCGGAAGATAACCTGACAACGGCAACCCGTCACGGGTTCTGGATCCTGGCTGCAACGGCTATCGGCACCAGCCTTGATGCTCTGGCGATCGGCGTCGGTTTAGCTTTTCTTGAAGTGAACATCATCCTTACCGCGCTGCTCATCGGTATGGCGACCATGGTGATGTCAACGCTCGGGATAATGGTCGGGCGTTTTATCGGCCCGCTGTTAGGCAAATGGGCCGAAGTTTTAGGAGGTGCGGTTCTGATCGGAATTGGGTCGAGCATCCTGCTGGAGCATCTGGGTTATTTACGCTGACGCACGCTGATGTATCCTGATGAGGAAGTCTGTCTCGCATTCAAAGGCTGTCTGAGCCTTTAAGTTGGCCATCACTTCTTCTGTCGCCCGCCATGCAAATGGCGTCATCTGCAATAAATCAAACGCCTGCTCTCCGGAAAGCATCATGTCATAGGCGAGCGCTTCCGTACTTATCCGGTCAAAACCTTCCAGCTGCTCATCGAGATCAGCATGCAGTTGTACATCCTGGTATATCAACCCTTTCAGCTGATATAAATGACGTGGTCCCGGTGCCACCGTAACCACCAGGCCGCCCGGTTTTATCGCCCGGTACAATTCCTGCGCCTTACAGGGTGCATAAATACGAATGACCGCATCCAGTGAACCCTCAGCAAAAGGTAAGCGATGGCTGGAAGCCACACAAAATGACACATCGTGATAACGTTTGGATGCATAACGGATGGCCACTTTCGCGACATCCAGCCCAAACACTTTCAGCGCACGTTTTTGTGTGAGCCTCTCAGCGAATGCGGCGGTGTAGTACCCTTCCCCGCAGCCAATATCCAGCAATGTGTCCGCCGTTTGCGCGATGACGTCGTCCAGAATATCTGTCAGACGGTCACGCAAAGGCTGGTAATGGCCTGCATCAAGAAAAGCACGACGCGATATCATCATTTCCGGGCTGTCACCCGGCTGCTTTGAGCGTTTGTGCTGTACGGGCATCAGATTGACATACCCCTCTTTCGCGTTATCAAACTGATGGTTGGCGGGACAACACCATTGCTGACCGGCCAGCGTAAGCGGCTGGAAACAAAGCGGGCACTGATAAGTCATGCGGAAAACCTGCAAGAAAAGTCTGAGGGGGCGAAAATTCGCAATAGTGTTAAGTCTAAAGAAGGTGCTCAGGGGTTGCAACTGCTGGAAAATCCCGCTCAAAGGCGGCTACACTGGTTGCATCACATTTCTCTAACGAGACACAAGATGAGTGACCACTCAGCTTTACTCAGTCAAATCCCCGGTATTGTGCATGGCTTCGGCGATAAACAGGCGTTGCTGCCTGAACATCTGCAAAGCTATGAAGCGACCTGTCCCGGAAAAAAACAGGTACACGGCACACGGATTGTCGATGTCACAGTCGCAGGCCAGGAATGCGGTGAGGCGGATGGCTTCATCACCGCTATGCCGGGCATTCTTCTTGCCGTTTTCACTGCAGACTGCTTACCGGTAATTTTCTGTCGCAAAGATGGCAGAGAAGTTGCGGCAGTGCACGCAGGCTGGCGCGGGCTGATTGACGGCATTCTGGAGCAAATGGCACAGTGGATTAATCAGTCGGGTGATACTTCTGACTGGTTTGTGTCTGTCGGCCCGTCCGCAGGAGCCTGCTGTTATGAAGTCAGTCAGGAACTGATTGATACTTTTCTGCAACGTCTCGATTTACCCCCTGCACTCATCTCACCAAGCCACCGCCATCTTGATCTGGTTGCCATTGCTGAAGCCAAATTGCGGGCGTTAGGATTTGCAGGCGTTGATCGCGCAGGCCGTTGCACGATTTGCTCGCCCGATGCAGCCGGAACCGGATTCAGGTACACGAGTTTTCGCCGTAACAGCCATCAGCGGGCGCAGGACCCGACACACCCGGGTATCAGCGGACGTAACCAGCAATCAGGGATCATGATCCTCTGAGCCTGAACGGCTGACACAAAAAAACCCGCCTTGGCGGGTTTTTTTACAGCTAACGCTGCTTAGATTGCAGTTACGTTAACTGCTGACGGGCCTTTCTGGCCGTCTTGGATTTCGAACTCTACGTTCTGGCCTTCAGCCAGAGTTTTGAAGCCGTTACCCTGGATTGCAGAGAAGTGTACGAACACATCTTTGCTGCCGTCAGCAGGAGTAATGAAACCGAAACCTTTAGACTCGTTGAACCACTTAACTTGACCTTTGATCTTTGCCATCTTGAGTATTTCCTTTGGATTGTTTAAACCGCCCAGCGGCGTTACATAGACAAACTAGAGTCGTTACTGCTTGAGGCACTAAGATTAGAATCGGCAGAGAAGCGGTATTCAACGTGAACGTCTTTACTCAGAACTTCTATACTGAAAATGCCACACATATACAGAACTGTACCTCGTTTTACCCAGATGCGTTATCACATACTCTGAATTCGATGGCAAGCCATTTTTAATCAGTGATGGACATGTCGCACATATTTGAGCCGGTTAAAGGCACTTCGTGTTCAGTTAAGCTGAAATATGTTGATAGACATGCTTTTTTCTGCTTTGCAGTTTTACCTGCATATCAAACAAAACAATAACGACCTGTTTCGATTATTGATCATTTAATGCAGAACCGTAAGCGTAAAACACACCTTTATTTGAATTTTTATTGCGGGAGCCAGCTAAAACTCTCCGCTTCTGTGCCCATTCGGCACCGCTTTACAGGCCTTACAGCGTGAGATCAGGTCCGGTGACAGCGCATCACACGGCGTTTGCGGCACTTGTGCAACAGAACGGGTATATGCACAACGTCAGTGCCTCCCAATATGACTGGTTATGCAATAATCAATTACGCCATAGACGGATAAAATGGTGCAAAACAAACAGTGAAAATCAATAAATGCACCTTAACTGTGCGCCTGTACTTCCTGCCTGATAATAGCCCAAACCCAACCGGCTTCAGGCAAAATGAATTCCAAATTACGACACCCGGTAATGACTATTTTTTATCGTGGTGATTTTGACAATATAATGAATTAAAGTTTGCGAGTTGGTTAAAACAACATAACAGTTTGCCGATACTCCCGGCCGCCTTATTCAAATACTAAATATCCATATGAAAAACTAATATTAATTACCGTGATCAAAATCCCATATCAGCTTTCTATTCATACTCAGATCACGCTAAAATCGTCTCATTACCTGCCAGAAGCCAACCACGATAGTCTGACAGACAACCCGCCTGCGTTGCAGGCAGGCGAAGCGCAGTTCAATGCCCTGTTTAGCAACAAAAAAATCCATTTTTTCTGACAAAAAGAAGTCTCTCCGCGCTTACAAAAAACATTCTGTTTTGATAAAGATGAATTGAGCAGGTAATTAATCTATCTGACCTAATAATTAACATTCACATAACACACACGAAGTGTAAGTGTTATAAAAAATGTCACCCAACTGATAATACTTCTCATTTCATAGGTGAAGTAGCTACTTATATATTCCCAATACCGGTGGAAATGATATTCAATCTTTAGAAATGCTTGCGCCAATTTTTAATGGTTTAAATTCCATTTCAGGCGATTCACTTTGACTTATGGCTTCCGCTAATTCAATCAATGGCTGATCCAGTGATTCATCGGCTAATTCAAAAACCCCCCAATGAATGGGAACCGCCTTTTTACAACACAGCTCAGTAAACACAGCCACTGCCTGTTGCGGGTCCATATGTTGCGCACGCATGAACCATCTTGGTGCATAGGCGCCGACAGGAATTGCGGCTAAATCGAAAGGTCCCAGACGTTGTCCAATTATTTCAAACTGATTGCTGTACCCGCTGTCGCCGGAAAAAAAGAACCGCAAACCGGGATGGCTGACCACCCATCCACACCAGAGAGACCGGTTTCGATCCCATAATGTCCGCATACTCCAGTGGCGCGCCGGCACAGCTGAAAACTTCAGCTCACCAAACTGCTGCTCATCCCACCAGTCGAGTTCCTCGATGTATCGCGCCCCGCGCCGCTCCAGCCAACGCTTTATGCCCAAAGGCACCATAAATTGCACTTCCGGGAAACGTCGCAATAGCTTGCGGACCGTCGCGCTGTCGAGATGGTCATAATGATTGTGGGATAACATAACAACATCAATCGGTGGAAGTTCTTCTACCGTAACAGCAACCGGCGTTTTTCGCTCAGGCCCGTAGAAACTGAATGGCGAAGCACGATGAGACAATGCAGGATCCATCAGGATATAGCGCCCGGCAACACGCAGCAATAAACAGGCATGTCCTAAAAACCATAAACGATCATCAGACCCGCTGAAGTCGGCAGCCTGCCACCACTGGCTGACAAAATGTTCGTAACCTTTCGCCGGAGGCGCAGGCAGGCGAAGTTCCTTGCGCTCTTTCCTCCAGCGCTTGAGATCACCCTCCTGCCGGTCATGGGGTTCGGCATTGGTAAAACCATCCGGTGTGTGATGTGTTTTTGACGGGTCGTAAAAGGGATTTTTACCTGACATAAGGCTCCATGAGATCACTATTTTATCGGCGGCAGCGTAAAGCCATGAGGCAGATTAATTAGCATACTTATTGAGCGCACTACAGATCGAAAGTGAAAAATTATGTGGCAGTTCAGCCACTACGTGGGGTTAAGAAAATCTTAATAACTTCATGTTTAACTGATGATGTTCAAAAAGGAGATTATTTATGACCAGGAACACAACAAAAGACCGCAAAACCTTTGCGTCAAGGCTGACCCATATTATGCAGATCCAGGCACAATATGGACGTTTATGGCTGCGTTCCCGCTTTCGCCGGATGACCGTTCCGACCTCAGTAAAGATTTTCCTTCTCGCCCTGCTGGGGCTGACGGCGTTAGCCATCACCGGAACATTGCTGTTGATCCTCGATGTCATCGCACTGATGCTATCTGTTATGAAACGGCCTTTTCAGCGGGGTAACCTCCGGCAGCGTTATCTGATGAGAAAGCCTGTATAACGAAAAACCGTGGCGGATATCTCCGGCACGGTTTGAAGTTACAGGAATACTTCCCGATTATCAGGCAGGCATACCACAAAGTTTGGTGAGATTTCTGGCACCGATCATGAGGGTGGCAACATAGGATTGTCTGCGGGTCACAACTTCGACCGCAACACGCGCATCTTTATATTTGATGAGATAGGTGGAAGGCCAGCCCTGCCGGCGTTTGCCGTAGGCTTTTTCATGACTGTCGATAGCTGCATGAGCAACCACCAGATGGGAGAGAGTTTTATCACCTTTAATGATGCGCTTCATAATGGACTCCGCCTTAGACACAACTGTCAAAATGAGGAAACATTAATCACTTGATACGCATCGCTTTATGCGACGCTTATTCGAATCACTTCTTTGCAAAACTTTGTCACTATCTGAGTATCTCTGCGCTTTTGTTTATACGCAAGTCTTACTAAGCAGGAAACATACCATAGCGGCACGAAGGGGACGTTTGCTTTGCGCCTGCCATTGGCCTTGAGGACTGCTGATTTCAGCAAGCCAGAGAGGATTGCTTTGCAACTCTTTAAAATTAATGCTGATTTTGTTGGCGCAAATGATCGGCCACGCATCGGAGGGGTTGTTGCAATAATCTTTGCCTTTCATTCCGCCATAGGGATACCACTTCTCAGGTTCCTCTCCGGTCAGTAAGGCTATGTTGTGGTTCACTTCACTGTCGTTTTCTTCAGACCATTTGATCATCAGTTATTCCATCCTGCAGGGCACATGCGTGGAGACTACCGGAGGAATAAGACAGTTTTATGAAGGAAGATCAGAGAGGAAGAGAAGGAAAGATATGCACGCCGCGTATCAACGAAAAACCCGCCGGAAGGCGGGTTAACAAAACAACATTATCTTTCAGGAATAAAACCACGCAGGCTGAGCGCAGAGTCATCGTCTGCCTCAACAGAAGACACATTGCCCTTTGCCTGTGCAGCCAGAATTTTAAGTAATTCGGTCTGCTGGCGTTGCTGCTCAGCGATCTCCTGTAACAGAGCAATCTGTTCATTTGCCCTGACACTGGCACGGCTAACGAAAAACCATACCAACAGAAATAACAGTGCTGAAAGTGCACACAGCACCAATGAGGCCAGGCTGTTTTGGCCCATTGCGAAATCAAACATTGACTACCCTACCACTGAATGTTCAGAGCGTTCATCTTACCATCCCCGACAGGCCAGGGAAGCTATTCGCAAAAAAACAGGGTTTTCTTACTCCCCCGCAATCAGCGCAAGCATTGAGCAAAAAGTCATTCAGGCAGGCATCCGCTAAAAAGGAATGAATGAGGTGATGGCACATACGCCCAGATCAAAGTTGCCCCCCTGATCACAGTAACTGTTTAACGCCAGCAGATACAGGCCGATGCAGATGAGCAGAAAAAGAACGAACGTAATGATCCTTCGGACATTGAAAACAGGCTTTTTCAATTTAATGGCAGGTCTCTTTTGGTTTAAAAAGCGTCTATCAGGGCTCAAAGGCGACGTCCGGCATTTGACTGAACAGAAGGACATAGTACGACGAATATCCTAAACAACGATATAACGAAAGTACGGCTTTTACACGTGATACAACGTGTAATAATCACCTACGTAAATCAAACAATAAAATGTATAAACTTTATCTATAAATAGCAGGTAACGCTTGTTTGATCCTGGTCAAGCAAAGTAATGTTTACTCCGCTGCATTTCTGATAACTCTCATTCAATAATTTCTATAAAATAGACATTTTAATAAAAACCATAACCCTATTTATTAAGAAAGGAACAGAACGTGAAATAATGCATTAATTCTCGCAAGGCTCATGACAGAAACCTGACTCCTGTTTCGGGTGCTGACAAGATAAGCGGGATTACGCCTTGCGTTATATCCACAAGGCCGGAGGAACGCAAGCCTAATAGCAGTAAAATTATATAATGACTTTATAAGTATTATTCAGAAACCGTTAAAGAAATTACTTTCATTATGGTTGCCAAATAAATCCAATAATATTACCCCCGCCGTTAAAATAATTTAATTTTAGTGAGTACTCTCAGGAACTTCTTTGTTGAATTATACCACCCATTAAAATATCATCCCGCCGTCGAACAGTTCTTCTGTCTCTTCGGTTATATAAATGAAAGCATAGTGGCTGAATTAATTTCAGCTGATTCATGCTGACTATTTTTTGTTGAGGGATTAATAAATGCATGCATGGAATAAAAAGTTCTTCGTTTCTAAAATAGCGCTGGCCTGCGCTGTTGCAGTAACAGCACCTGCCGCAATATCAGCTGATATTTCTGGCACCGTATACGATACGTTCTATCATGACTCCACTCTGGCGGGTCATATCGGCTATCGTGGATATGTGGATAACGACGGCGCAGATAACGGTTACGTTGGCGGAGACATCTACTCTTCAATCAATAACGCTGTGGTTAACGGCGTTATTTCCACTCATTATCTCGGTTTTGATAGCAATAACAGCAACACGCTGAATATCACCAATACTACTGTCAACGGCATGATCACTTCTGAGTGCATGACGAGCGATTGCGGTACAACCCGTAATGAATATGATCAGTCACCTTTGCAGCTGACTATTGATAACTCCACCATTAACGATACTTACGAACACTTCGATTACGACGTTACTGATGCTAACAACGTTCGGGATCATGAAACCCTGAACACCTTTGACAAGGGCGTTGCGGTGACATTGGATCAGGAAAGTGACATCGTTATTAAAAATAACTCTCACGTCGCGGGCATTGCGCTGACGCAAGGCTACGAATGGGTTGATACTGACGTAAATAATGGCAATACTTTTGATAATACCCTGACAGTTAATGATTCCGTGCTGACTTCAGGTTCTTATACAGAATTGCAGACCAGCGGTTTCTACGGCCAGTCTGATAAGCCAAGCGATTACGGTAATATCAGCGCTGCCGGTACTCAGGCTGACGATATCGCGTTATCTGTTGTTGCCAGTGCCACCGCAGATAACGCAATGAAAACCCATGCCGTATTCAATAATTCAACCATTACCGGTGACGTCGCTTTTGTCAGCACCTTCGACGAGAACTATTACGTCGGCGGTCATGACAGCAATGCGGATGGCGTGCTGGATACCAATGGCTGGGATGATACAGACGAACTGAATCTGACGCTGGATAATGGCAGCAAATGGGTTGGCGCAGCTATCTCAAATGTTCAGATGGATTCAGCCCTCTATAACCGCAGCACCAACAGCATCTGGCCTTACTCTGTCTTCAGCAGTACCAATGGCTATCTGGTTGGCGATGACGTTTATCAAAGCGGATTGTTTAATGTCGCGCTAAACAACGGTTCCGAGTGGGACACCACCAAATCATCCAACATTGACGATCTGACTGTTAACAACCGGTCTCAGGTGAATGTTGTTGAATCTGCCCTGCTGGCAGATCACATCTCCCTCACCAATGCATCAACCCTGAAAATTGCCGCGCACGGCGGCGTTAAAACCGATGTGTTGAACCTGAACTCAGGCAGCCAGGCATCATTGACCGAAGAAACTGCGTCTCTCTACGCCAACACCATCATTGTGGGCAGCGGTTCTGAGCTGAACTTAGGTTTAGGTCAGGTTGATACACATAACATGGTTCTGACCGATAACGGTACTTTCGATATCGGTAGCCGTGAATATGTTCTCAACTCTGATTTGAACAACGCACGCGACAAAACTGCCGCTGACTATGTTTATGATCAGGGCACTATCGGCATTAACTCAGACGGTCATCTGGCCGTTAATGGCGTGACCAACGGTAATTATCAGGTACGCATCGATAACGCGACAGGTGAAGGCCAGGTTGCTGATTATCAGAATAAAGAGCTGATCCGCATCTACGGCGGCAATGCGACCTTTAACCATGCTAACACCGCTGATCTGGGTGCTTATAAATATCAGGCTGAGCAGTACGGCGATACTGTCGTGCTGGCAAAACAAGGCATTACCTCTACTGCAAATGCGGCCCTGAGCCTGCCTTCTTCCAATGCGGCAACATGGCATATGGAACAAGACACCTTAGAAAACCGCATGAATAGTTCGCGTCACACCCAGGGCAATGATAAAGGCGGTGTGTGGGTTAACTACTTCGGCGGTCAGCAAAACGGTGACAACGGCGTGATTGATTACGATCAGGACGTTAATGGCATCATGGTGGGTTTGGATAAAGTGACCGAAGGTGGCGGTGAACGCCAGTGGCTGGTCGGTATGGCGGCAAGTTTCGCAAAATCCAGCCTGTCTATGGATGATGCCGATGCGGATACTGACAGCCAGTCAGCACGCGTTTACTCAAGCCTGGACTTCAATAATGGCGCATTCTTCGATACTTCTCTGAGCTACAGCCACTTCAGCAACTCAACAGAAAGCACCATGAGCAACGGTCAGCAAGTATCAGGTGATAACTCGACTGATGCATGGGGCTTTGGTCTGAAACTGGGTTATGACTGGAAATTCGCTCCTCAGGCTTATTTGACACCATACGCAAGCATTACTGGCGTGTTTATCGGCGATGACGATTACAGCATGAGCAACAACATGCATGTCAGCGATCAGGCTTATGACAGCATGCGTTATGAGCTGGGTGGTAATCTGGGTTATACCTTCGACCTGGGTGCAGATCAGGCAATTAGCCCGTACGGCACACTGGCGTATGTGTATGAAGATGCTAACAACGATGCAAACATCAATGGCGACCGTATCGACAACGGCGTTGATGGTTCTGCTGTCCGCGTTGGTTTAGGCGGTCAGTTCGACATGAGCAAAAACTTCACCGTTTACGCAGGGGCTAACTACCTTGGCGGCAGCGATGTTGACCAGCCTTGGGCAGCAAACCTGGGTATGAAATACCGCTGGTAACTTGCCGGTCTGAATAACACTCTTCAGTAATTTTTTGGCCCCTTTTCAGGGGCCAATTTTTTTGGCATCTTCACGACTTTGCTGATTAGGATTCTGCTGCAGTGACATTTTCTGAAAAATAACTTCTACTATACTTATCAATATCCTGAATCGTTCAGGACGAGATGTTTAGGGAGTTACAGAATGGGAATAATTAAAACCGTTATCCTGCTGGCCGTCATTTACGCGATTTTTCTTTTTTCGGGTTATGGCGTGACGGTAGGCAGCAGTGAGAATGCCGCAGGACTGGGACTGAAATGCCAGTACTTAACCGCCAGAGGAATTGTAAGTTCGCAATATATTCACTCTGACAGTGGCGTCATCGGTGTTGCAAACTGCCCGATTTTCAAGCGGGTGGATGAAGTGGTCGACAACAAATAAAACAAATATTTTACCGCACTACATTATTGTCATGCCCGCGGATGCAGGCATGACAATTATTTATCAGCTGTCGTGCCTGGTAAATTTCAGCTCGATCAGTGAGATTGCTTTCTCGATAGCGCGCTTCGTCACAGGATCTGCACCGGCAGGATGCTTGCTGAAATCAATGCTTTTCAACTGATGAGACATCTTCTCGCGCACTTCTGCTGGCGCAATAATTTCAATCACATCCAGAATTTGTTTAATTACCAGCTGGCATGCAACCAGATCGGATTCGATTTCCTGTTCTCTGTTCAAAGACTCAGACATGAGCTGCTCCTTCCATAATGGTCATTCATAAAAATTATGGCCGCGAGGATATCACGCCCTTTCCTGAAATTCTCTTTTCTGCCACTTCACATTTTTTCGTCCGATAAAGACGGACAAATAAGCAGCAAACGCACCGCGTCGGATGTTGCCAGGGGCATAATGGTTCTATGCTTAACAGGATGACAAAAATGGAGATGCGCTATGTTCGCACTTGTTTTGACTATTTGTTATCTGGGCGGAGGATGTGAAGACTTAGTCGTTGATGCCTTTAATACTCAGAAACAATGCATGGTCGCGATGCATCAGCAAGGTTTACGCCAGGCTGGCTGTTACCCAATCGAAGATTTTATCGACGGCTACTGGATCCCTGCACATGAGAACGCTGACTACTGAACATTTGTGTCAGCATTCACACAGCGCGACAAAAAATGCCATAACGATTGCCAAAGTGTTCGAAGAACGGTATGAATACCCTGTTACTCATTGATATTTAACCATATTGACAGGGCAGGAAATGGCAATGACGATACGTAAAACTTATGGGTGCTTCAAAAAACTTCCTCTCGCACTCCTTTTCTCCGGCTCTTTCATGGCTTCTTTTGCTACCTACGCTGCGACCGTTCCCGCAGGTGTTGAACTGGCAGCCAAACAGGAAATTGTCCGCAACAACGGTAGCGAACCCGCGTCACTTGATCCGCACAAAGTGGAGAGCGACGTTGAATTCAATATCCTCAGCGATCTTTTTGCCGGACTGGTCACGGTAGATAACAAAGGCAATGCGCAACCTTCTCTGGCGGAGAGCTGGGAAACTAAAGATAACAAAACCTGGGTTTTCCATCTGCGCCCTGGAATCGTCTGGTCTGATGGTTCGCCCATCACCGCGCAGGATGTCATTTTCAGCTGGCAACGCCTTATAGACCCGAAAACGGCTTCACCTTATGAAACCTATCTTAGCAGTATGCATGTAATGAACGCCGGCGACATCATCAACGGCAAAAAGCCTGCTGAGCAACTGGGCATCAAAGCGCTGGATAAGCAGACGCTGGAAATTACCCTGGATCAACCGCTTTCCTATTTCCTTGGTATGCTGGCACACCCTTCTCTCTCCCCGATCAGTCAGGCAGATGTGGAGAAATACGGCGATAAGTGGACTCAGCCAGGCAATCTGATCAGCAGCGGTCCGTTTAAGCTTGATACATGGACGGTTAACGAACGCATCACGGCTGTCCGTAACCCGAACTACTGGGATAACGCACATACTGTCATCAACAAAGTCACTTATTTACCGATCGCTTCGGGGACTGCGGACGTTAACCGCTATAAAGCCGGTGAAATCGACATTACTTATACCGTCCCTTCCCCGCTGTTTGCATCGCTGAAAAAAGAGCTGGGTTCGCAAGTCCATGTCAGCCCTTATCTGGCCGTTTATTACTATGCAATGAACACGCAGAAGCCACCGTTTAACGATGTTCGCGTGCGTAAAGCGCTGAATCTGGCGATTGATAAGTCAATCATTGCCGATAAAGTCATGGGTCAGGGACAAACGCCAGCCTGGCATCTTTCTCCGGATAACACCGGCGGTTTTACTTTCGCCAAACCTAAAGAGGCCAGCCTGACACAGGAACAGCGTAACGAAGAAGCTAAAAAGTTGCTGACAGAAGCAGGTTTCGGTCCGAACCATCCGCTGAAATTCAACCTGCTGTATAACACTTCTGAAGCGCATCAGCGCATTGCGATTGCCGCCGCATCAATGTGGAAAAAGAATCTGGGCGTCGATGCTGTTTTACAGAATCAGGAATGGAAAACCATGCTGGATACCATGCATCAGGGCACATATGAAGTGGTGCGTTATGCGTGGATTGCAGACTATAACGAGCCGTCCACTTTTCTGAATACCCTGCGCACGGGTAACAGCGAGAACACGCCAAAATTCAGCAATGCCGCCTACGATAAGGCACTGGATGATGCGTTAAAAGCCACGGACAAAGCGGATGTGGGCAAAGCCTATCAGCAGGCAGAACAGGTGTTAACCGAGCAGTCGCCGGTCATTCCTTTGTATCACTACGTCAGCGCCCGTCTGGTCAAACCCTATGTGGGTGGTTTCAACGACAGCCTGCTCAATTACATTTATACCAAAGATTTGTATGTAATTAAGCATTAAGCTGCCTTCCTCTCCTTGCGGCGTGACTGCCTGAGGAGAGGCTTTTCAAATGCTACGCACCGCCCTTCTTCCTCTAACCCACTTGCCACGCGCCGCCCAGATGATAGATTGTACGTAAATCACACAAACGGGAGCCGTTATGAAATTCTCGGAAAGTGAGATCCAACCGCTCTGGGATGAAGTCGCGCGTATTATCGGTGATGGTGTCATTAAGATGCGCCACAGAGGAGAACCTCTGAGTGCCGATGCGCTGATTAATTATCTCGACGAGCAACTGGCCTGCGCGACGGGGGTCCAGCGCCGTATTATGCTCGGTGCAGCGATTAATATGCTCAAAGCCGACCGGCGTTGCTGATTGTGCGACACAGCAAAATCTCGCAGCCTTTTCAGGCAACGAGTTACTTATCAATGATCCGTCAGTCGCTACTTAGATTGTGCCGCACGTCCCTGCGCAAATAAGAAAATGCGCTGGGTGATATCATCAGCGCCCAGAATATTCCCTTTCTGCTCCAGATTAGCTCTGGCATATGCCACATCATGAGCCTGATCGACCATGCTGATCACCCGGTCACGGGTTGGTTTATCCAGTATTCCCAGTAATGTTGTTAAAATCGCCTGATAAGCATTTGAAGCATAAGTCAGTTGTCTTTCACGTTGTTCCAGCGCGTCAATGCGAACCATCAGGGCCTGCAATTGCTCTTGATGCGTCATAGCAGCATCCTTCTTCACGGGTGGAAAATAACCGGAGACAGCGGAGAAAGCAGACCTCCGCCGGTTACTGAATATAAGTTTAGCAGACTTAAAAAAAGTGCAGTCCCTCGCCTTCTATATATAAAGTAAACCTTTGGTCAATGAGCCGTTAACTGCCTCGGCAGATGTAACCGGGATAAGCCACTCATGGCCGTCGGCAACCAGTTTCTCTTATCTGAGAAGTAACAGCAGCAGTACCTGCTTACAGATAGCAAAATGACAAACCGGGGCTGTTATGACATTTTCTGCCACAGCACTATGTGTTCATTTGGGAGAATTCAGTTGAAAAAAACGATGTTGAGTGCAGCCATTTTCAGCATGATGTTAGTGAGTTCATTTGCTCAGGCAGAAGGATGTCTCAAAGGGGCTGTGGCGGGGGGTGTAGTCGGTCATCTGAAACATCACGCTGTTCTCGGCGCGGTGGCAGGATGCGCTATTGGGCATCATCTCGCAGCACAAGCTAAAAAACAGCAGGTCGCGACCGCTAAATAAACAGCATCAGGGCCGCAGAATCCCCTGATGAAATAAGTTTCTGGTTATTCCTGAGCAGCGACCTTTTTCGGGATACCATTAATCGTCATCTTCATATTAGTTCAAATAAAAAGCCTCGCTAATGCGAGGCTTAAAAGAATGCTATGTCATTTTTAATCAAATACGCCATTGATAATCGTAGTGACAATTGCAGTACTCAGGGCAATGAGAACTAAATCATCCCCCACAGCTCGCCATTCATAACCAGGATAATACGGCAACTCGTTCAGCATTGAGGCCGGAACAGCTTTCCTGGCAATGCCCGGAGGCAATGGTTTGCCACGCATTAAATTTTTTGCGATTCCTGGTGGTAGAGCCTGATATCCGGTTAATCCATAGTTAACTGCGAGTGAACGGGCACGTGAGAAGCTTATATCTGACGAGACATGGTCTGGCTTACCATAATTTTTGCGATTCCCGGAGTGCTCAGATGATTTACCATTTCCCTGACCTTTATTGGCGTGGCCATTGCCGTTGCCATTGCCATTGCCGTTGCTATTGCCGTTACCATTACTATTCCCATTCCCGGGATTAGCAAAAACGGGCGCTGACAGCAGCGTCAGAGAAATAACCGCCGCCAGAGCAATCTGGAGTGTGCGACGCTTAAACATGATGGTTGTTCCTTGAGGTGAATGACACTTTTTAAATCTATGTGAGAAAACGCCCTTTCACAATCTCATGTATTCCTATTTTATATTTTTAAGACGATGTAAAGCTTAATAACGCTGTTCTCATTATTTATCAGGATCATCGCCCAAATTATTAATCAAATAGCTCTCATGTTTTAACGGACAAAGACTGCAGGAAAGGTTTGTGGTTCTGACTATTTAAATCAGGTGTTTTCAGTCTGGGTTTGCAGAAGATTTTACAGGGATTTTGCAGAAGAATTTTTGGAGGGATGAAAAACAAAGGGGGCGCGATGCCCCCGATGTCGATTTCAACAATTTCGCAATTACATATTTGCGATCATGTCGTCGGCAAACTCGCTACATTTGCGCAGCTTAGCGCCTTCCATCAGACGTTCGAAATCGTAAGTCACAGTTTTGGCAGCGATTGCGCCTTCCATGCCTTTGACGATCAGGTCTGCGGCTTCGAACCATTCCATATGACGCAGCATCATTTCTGCGGACAGAATTATTGAACCCGGGTTCACTTTGTCCTGACCGGCATATTTCGGTGCAGTGCCGTGAGTGGCCTCGAACAGTGCACAATCAGAACCGATGTTTGCGCCCGGTGCGATACCAATGCCGCCAACCTGCGCCGCCAGAGCGTCAGAAATGTAGTCACCGTTGAGGTTCATACAGGCGATAACGTCGTATTCAGCAGGACGCAGCAGGATTTGTTGCAGGAATGCATCCGCAATCACGTCTTTAATGATGATGTCTTTGCCGTTATTCGGGTTCTTGATTTTCACCCACGGGCCACCGTCGATCAGCTCACCGCCGAACTCTTCGCGCGCCAGTTGGTAGCCCCAATCCTTGAAGGCACCTTCGGTGAACTTCATGATGTTGCCTTTATGAACCAGCGTCAGTGAATCACGGTCATTGGTGATGGTGTATTCAATCGCCGCACGAACCAGACGTTTGGTGCCTTCTTCGGAGCAAGGTTTGATACCAATACCGCATTCTTGTGGGAAACGGATTTTCTTCACGCCCATTTCTTCTTGCAGGAACTTGATCACTTTATCAGCTTCAGCAGAACCGGCTTTCCACTCGATACCTGCGTAGATATCTTCAGAGTTCTCGCGGAAGATCACCATGTCGGTATCTTCAGGACGTTTCACCGGGCTGGGTGTGCCGGTGTAATAACGTACCGGACGCAGACAGATGTACAGGTCGAGTTGCTGGCGAAGTGCCACGTTCAGGGAGCGAATGCCGCCGCCAACTGGAGTTGTCAGTGGGCCTTTGATAGCAACACGGTAATCACGGATCAGATCGAGGGTTTCTTCTGGCAACCAGACATCTTTGCCGTACAGTTCTACGGATTTTTCGCCGGTGTAGATTTCCATCCAGGAGATTTTACGCTCACCTTTGTAGGCTTTCTGAACAGCCGCATCAACGACTTTGATCATGGCAGGCGTCACATCAACACCGATGCCATCACCTTCGATAAATGGGATAACAGGATTATTAGGAATGACCAGTTTACCCTGAGCGTCTACTGTAATCTTTTTACCTTCAGCCGGAACAACTACTTTGCTTTCCATTAACCTCTCCTTCGAGCGCATTTTTGTTAAAAATTTGTAAGATGCCGGTCGATATTACTCGAATATTTCTCGCTAGCCAATCCGAAACATTTTTCAAGTATAATGCGCTAATTCTCTCTAACTTCAATGCCTATGAACCCGCTATCTTTTAAAAATCACAACGTTAAACGTTTCAGCAAAAGGCCGTCTAAAGCACAATCTGCCCCAAAAGGGCCAGTAAAGGTGATTCTTTTCAATAAACCGTTTGATGTGCTGCCACAATTCACTGATGAGGCGGGTCGTGCGACACTTAAAGATTACATTCCATTAACAGATATTTATGCCGCAGGCCGTCTGGATCGGGACAGCGAAGGTTTACTGGTGTTGACCAACGATGGCAAACTGCAGGCTGCGCTGACCCAACCCGGCAAGCGCACCGGTAAGATTTACTATGTCCAGGTCGAGGGCGAACCGGATGACGCCGCAGTGAAATCATTGCGTGAAGGCATCACGTTGAAAGACGGCCCGACGCTGCCCGCAGGTGCAGAGATTGTGCCAGAGCCGGAATGGCTATGGTCGCGCAATCCGCCGATCCGCGAACGTAAATCTATCCCGACAGCGTGGTTAAAAATCACGTTATACGAGGGAAGAAACCGTCAGGTGCGCCGCATGACGGCTCATGTCGGTTTCCCGACATTGCGTCTGATCCGTTACAGCATGGGCGAGTTTACTCTCGGCGATTTACAACCCGGCCAATGGAAGGAAATTCCACATGTTTAAACCGCACGTTACTGTCGCCTGCATCGTTCAGGCACAGGGAAAGTTTCTGGTTGTCGAAGAAACCATTCACGGCAAAGTCACCTGGAATCAACCTGCCGGACATCTTGAAGCCAATGAGACCTTAGTCAGCGCCGCAAAACGCGAGCTGTATGAGGAAACCGGCATCCACGCCGAGCCGCAGTTTTTCCTGGGTTTACATCAGTGGCAGGCGCCGGACGATACGCCGTTCCTGCGTTTCGCTTTCGTGATTGATTTGCCTGAAATGCTGGAAACTGCGCCGCAGGACGATGATATCGACCAGTGCCGTTGGGTCAGCGCCGAAGAAATTATCGGCTCTGCGCAATTGCGCTCGCCGCTGGTGGCCGAAAGCATTCGCTGTTATCAGCAATCGCCGCGCTATCCTCTGGAAATCCTGCATAATTTCAACCTGCCGGAATAACACCCTCCCCCGGTTGTTGCCACGCGGTGAATCAGCGATGCAGCAACCGGCCCGACGTGATAAAATTTTGCGCTTCACGATTTACCTCGTGTAATGCAGTACCTCTCTGTTCGGGTTTCTGTGGTGTTCGGGTTTTCTGTGAACTATGAGTTGCGCGCGGCCTTCATCCTCGTGGGACAAGCTTCAGAAAAACACCGTCAGTACCGGGCAATTAATTCATGCGTTTCGGGACTATTATGTCTGACAACAGCCAGAAAAAAGTGATCGTCGGGATGTCCGGCGGTGTCGATTCCTCTGTCTCTGCGTACCTTTTGCAACAGCAGGGTTACCAGGTCGAGGGCCTCTTCATGAAAAATTGGGAAGAGGATGATGACGAAGAATATTGCACAGCAGCCACCGACCTTGCGGATGCGCAAGCCGTGTGTGACAAGCTGGGTATCGAACTGCACACCGTGAATTTCGCGGCGGAATATTGGGACAACGTGTTCGAATTATTCCTTGAGGAATACAAAGCCGGACGCACGCCAAACCCGGATATCCTGTGCAACAAAGAGATCAAATTCAAAGCCTTCCTGGAATTTGCGGCTGAAGACCTGGGCGCGGATTATATCGCGACCGGCCACTACGTGCGCCGCCAGGATATCAATGGCGTCAGCCATTTGCTGCGGGGCATTGATGGCAATAAAGACCAGAGCTATTTCCTCTACACGCTCGGTCACGAACAGGTCGCACAAAGCCTGTTCCCGGTCGGTGAGCTGGAAAAACCGGAAGTTCGCCGCATCGCCGAAGAACTGGATTTGATCACCGCGAAGAAAAAAGACTCTACCGGCATCTGCTTTATTGGTGAGCGTAAATTCCGTGATTTCCTGGGCCGCTATTTACCGGCGCAACCGGGCGTGATCAAAAGCGTTGACGGTCAGGTGATGGGACAACATCAGGGTCTGATGTATCACACACTCGGTCAGCGTAAAGGTCTGGGCATCGGCGGGCAGAAAGACGGCAGCGAAGAACCGTGGTACACCGTCGAGAAGGATGTGGAAAACAACATTCTTTACGTCGCACAGGGCCACGAGCATCCGCGCCTGATGAATGTCGGTCTGATTGCTCAACAGTTGCACTGGGTGGATCGCAAAACGCTGACCGGCCCGCTCACCTGTACCGTGAAAACCCGTTACCGCCAGGAAGATATCCCGTGCGTAGTGACACCGCTCGGTGACGACCGCATCGAGGTGCGTTTCGATGCACCCGTTGCCGCCGTCACGCCGGGTCAGTCAGCGGTGTTTTATCTCGGGGAAGTGTGCCTCGGCGGGGGCGTAATTGAACAGCGTCTGCCGCTTCAGGCCTGATATCGGGTCAATATGTGATTGAATAAGGGACGCTTTCGGGCGTCCCGCTTTATTTCTGCCCGACTGTGACGCCCTGCACTGATTCCGAACTGTGTTTAGGGGCAGTTTTATGGCATGATCTGTCGCCATGAATTTGGGCTATTTCATTGTCACTGCGTCTCATCGTTTCAAAACGCTTACAGGAGTAAACGTGGCTAAAAATTATTACGACATTACGCTGGCTTTGGCGGGGATCTGTCAGGCAGCACGCCTGGTTCAGCAACTGGCACATGAAGGCCAATGCTCACAGCAAGAAATGTCAGTGTCACTGCGCAGCCTGCTGGAGATGAATCCAGCCTCGACGCTGGCAGTTTACGGTAATAATGAAGCCAATTTGAAGATGGGGCTTGAGACGCTGCTGGGCGTGCTGAACGCGAACCGCCAGGGACCGGGCGCTGAGTTAACGCGTTATGCGTTAAGCCTGATGGTGCTGGAGCGCAAGCTGTACGCCAACAAAGCCGCCATGAATCAGCTCGGTGAACGTATCGACCAGCTCGACCGTCAACTCGCGCATTTCGAACTGGAATCTGAAACGATGATCAGCTCTCTGGCCTCGATTTATGTCGACGTAGTCAGCCCGGCCGGTCCGCGTATTCAGGTGACCGGTTCACCGGCAATTTTGCAAAATTCGCAAGTGCAGGCAAAGGTCCGCGCCATTTTACTGGCCGGGATCCGCTCCGCGGTGCTGTGGCACCAGGTCGGCGGTGGCCGCCTGCAACTGATGTTTTCCCGTAATCGCTTGTTTGAACAGGCGAAGAATATTCTCGCTCATTGTTAATAAGATCCCAGGAGTTGCTACCGATGGAATTATCCTCACTGACCGCCGTTTCCCCCGTTGATGGACGCTACGGTGATAAAGTCAGCGCGCTGCGTACTATTTTCAGCGAATTTGGCCTGCTGAAATTCCGTGTGCAGGTTGAAGTACGTTGGCTGCAAAAACTGGCAGCCTGTGCAGAAATCAAGGAAGTTCCTGCTTTTGATGCCGACGCAAACGCTTTCCTCGACCAGATTGTGGCAAATTTTGATGTTAATGACGCACAGCGCATTAAAGATATCGAAAAAACCACCAATCATGATGTCAAAGCCGTTGAGTATTTCCTGAAAGAAAAAGTGGCTACGCTCCCTGCCCTGCATGCGGTGTCTGAATTCATTCACTTCGCCTGTACTTCTGAAGACATCAATAACCTGTCTCACGCACTGATGCTGCAAACTGCACGTCAGGATGTCGTGCTGCCGTACTGGAAACAGATTATTGATGCCGTGAAAGACCTGGCACACAAATACCGCGACATTCCGCTGCTGTCCCGTACCCACGGCCAGCCTGCTACGCCATCCACCATCGGTAAAGAACTGGCTAACGTCGCTTACCGTATGGATCGTCAGTTTAAGCAACTGCAAAACGTCGAAATCCTGGGTAAAATCAACGGTGCTGTCGGCAACTACAATGCTCACATCGTGGCGTATCCGGAAGTGAACTGGCACCAGTTCAGTGAAGAGTTCGTTACCTCTCTGGGCATTACCTGGAATCCGTACACTACCCAGATCGAGCCACATGACTACATCGCCGAACTGTTTGACTGCGTGGCGCGTTTCAATACCATCCTGATCGACTTCGACCGCGACATCTGGGGTTACATTGCCCTGAACCACTTCAAGCAGCGCACTATTGCAGGCGAAATCGGTTCTTCTACCATGCCGCACAAAGTGAACCCGATCGACTTCGAAAACTCCGAAGGCAACCTCGGTCTGTCAAATGCGGTATTGCAGCATCTGGCCAGCAAATTGCCGGTTTCACGCTGGCAGCGCGACCTGACGGATTCTACTGTACTGCGCAACCTCGGCGTGGGTCTGGGCTACGCACTGATTGCTTATCAGGCAACCATGAAAGGCGTCAGCAAGCTGGAAGTGAACGAAGCGAATCTGGCGAACGAACTGGATCACAACTGGGAAGTACTGGCTGAACCTATCCAGACCGTGATGCGTCGTTACGGTATTGAAAAGCCTTACGAGAAGCTGAAAGAGCTGACACGCGGCAAGCGTGTTGATGCTGCCGGTATGCAGGCATTTATCGATTCGCTTGAATTGCCCGAAGACGAGAAAGTGCGTCTGAAAGCCATGACACCGGGCAACTACATCGGCCGCGCCACCACCATGGTTGACGAACTGAAGTAAGTTTTTGCTCTGCACGTCAAAAGGCGACCTTCGGGTTAATGCCGGTCACTTAAGGTGACCGGCATTGTTTTTTAAGGGATATTTCGACCTTTTTTCTCTC